>DATAHG010000147.1:0-8242 GCA_036263295.1 Thermoanaerobaculia bacterium
AGGTCCCCCTGGAAGTCGTTGGCCATGGTCATGACGGTGCGGTCGCCGTCGCGCACCAGGGCGACCTGGGAGGCCTGGTTGAACAGCTTGGTGTCCGCCTTCGCCACGTAGAAGCCGCAGAACCCGAGCGCGGTGCGGGCACCGAGGGCGAGGACTGCGACAGTGAGCAGGGCCAGGGAAAGCCGCTTTCTATTCACGCGAACCTCCTTTCGAGGCGATGGGGCTCGGCCGGGAGCTGGACCGGCTGTTCCGGCAGGGTGAAAGTACCCCGCCAGATGTAACGTCCGCCGGGCAGCAGCAGGTCGAGGAGCGGCACGGCCGGCGACAGGAAGGCCAGGGACAGGATCAGCCCGTTGGGCCGGAACAGCACGAAATGGACAAACCCGGCCCCGAGGGCGACCAGCAGGGCGAAGAGGATCCGCCCGGCCCGCGAGTCGGGGGTGGTCTTGGGGTCCGAGATCATGAAGAACGTGAAGAGCAGGAACGCTCCGTTGCTCACCTGGTGGAGCGGGATCGCCGACGGCTGGCCGAGCCACAGGGCCCGTCCGAACAGGATCGCCAGGTAGAAGGCCAGGAAGGCGTAGGTGACGTCGCTGCGCGCCGCGCGGTTGACCACCAGCCCGCCCAGGCAGGCCATGAGGAAACCGAACAGCGCCGCGTTCCCCCACTGGCCGGGCGACACCCAGACCTGGCCGGTGGCGAGCATCATCGCGACGATCCCGAAATTGGTCGGATTGAACAGGTGCTTGCCGCGGAAACGGATCACGAACTTGGCCCCGATCGTCACCGCCGCCGTGAGGATGGCGAGGGGCAGGGAGCCGGTCCGCAGCAGCAGGCAGAGCGACAGGCCGGAGATCAGGGCGCTGCGCGGATCGAAGGCCGGCAGCCGGGCCAGGCGGGTGCCGGCGTACTGGACCGCCAGCGCCGTCGCCAGCATGGCGGCCGCGTAGAGAGGCCGGACCTCGAGGTCCAGCCGGGTCACCCCGTAGATCAGGAGCAAGCCCAGGACCGCGATCTGGTAGAGGCGCGGATCCCGCAGCCTCCAGCGCTCGATCCATCCCCTTTTCGGCTCGTTCGGCTCGTCTTTCATGAGGAGCGTCCTCCCTTCTGTCTGTCTTAGACTCGGGACGGCCGCGGAATGTAACCGCAATTCGCGCCAAGGCCTCAACGCGGCGGTACCGCCAAGCGTAAAAGCAGAGTAGGATTAAATCGACCCGAAGCTATAAGCTGCAACCCGCTTTCTGGAGATTGTCATGTCGAAATCGTTGTATCTCGCCGGGGGCCTGCTCGCGGCCGCCCTCTTCGCGAGCGCCGAGGCCCGTGCCGCCGACCCTCAGCCGGTGGGAGCCCGGTTCCGTCCGAGCAACTGCACCAACTGCACCCAGGTCGCCCCGCGGGTGGCCGGGGCCACGTCCGGCGCGTTCTCCGTCGTCTGGGACGGCTCCAGCTCCGTCGATCCGAAGGGGATCCTGCGGCGGCGTTTCAACGCCACCGGCGTGGCCCAGGGCGGCGATGCCCAGGTCAACACGGACCCGCAACTGGAGCAGACCGGCGGCGACATCGCGGTCGACCCCAAGGGCAACTACGTCGTGGTCTGGGCGTCGCTGGTCGGCGGGAAGAACTATGACATCTTCGCGCGGCGCTACCAGGCCAACGGCACCGCGGTCGGCTCGGTGATCCAGGTCAGCGCCGACGAGACGGGGACTCCGACGATCCCGCAGGACACCGCCCCCTCCGTCGCCGCCGGCCTCGACGGCGGCTTCGTGGTGACCTGGACGCGCTCCCTGCCGGCCAGCAACACCTTCTCCGGCACCCGGCCGGAGATCTGGATTCGGCGCTTCACTCCGGCGGGAACCCCGGTGCGGGCGCAGCTCAAGCTGAGCACCAGCAAGCCGAGCGGCGACCGCCCGGACGTCTGCGTCGATTCGCTCAACCGCGCCGTCGTGGTCTGGACGGTCGTGGACGACTACCGCCCGTTCGAGCCCAGCCTGGAAGGGGTGGTGGCGCGGCGCCTGTCGCCGGCCGGCGCGCCGGTCGGCACCGAGCTGGTGGTGGCGGCCCCGACGTCGAAGAGCGCCAATTCCGCGGTCTCCTGCGGCGCCAACTCGACCTTCGTCGCGGCTTGGCAGACCAACCAGCCCCCGGCCCTCGACCGGCTCGACATCGTGGCCCGGCGCTACACCCGGGCCGGCACTCCCGCGGGCGCGGCCTTCCTGGTCAACGCCAACACCGAGGGGGACCAGAAGATCCCCGCGATCGCGCATGACACCACCGGCGCTTTCATCATCGCCTGGGAGCGCGACAACCAGGCCGGCGCCGGGATCACGGCCCGCCGCTACAGCGCGGCCGGCACGGCGCTGAGCGCCGAGATCCAGGTCGATTCGGTGCCCGACGGCGCCCTGAAGCCCGAGGCTCCGTCCGTCGCCGGCCTCGCCGCCGGGCAGTTCGTGATCGTGTGGCAGGACGGCAAGCAGAAGCTGTTCGGCCAGCGCTACAAGCCCTGAGCGGCCGCTCTCCCCCCCAATCTCAGGAATCAATCCCAGGAATGCACCGGGGTCCGCCCCGCCACCACGGCGGTGACGGCGGCGGCCCCGGCGGCCTTGAGGGCCCCCGCCGCCGCGTCGAGGGTGGCCCCGGTCGTCGCCACGTCGTCCACCAGCAGGACATGGCGGCCGGCCAGCCGTCCCGGCCGGCGCACCCGGAAGACCCGGTTCAGATTGGAATGACGCGCCGCCTGGTCCAGCCGGCTCTGCGGCGGCGTGAAGCGGCTCCGGGCGAGCCCCGTCCAGAGCGGCAGCCCGAGCCGGCGGGCGAGCGGCCGGGCGATCCGCTCGGCCTGGTTGTATCCCCGGCCGAGATAGCGCCGCCAGTGGAGCGGCACCGGCACCACCAGGCTCCCTTCTTCCAGGACCTCCCGCAGGCGGTCCTCCAGCCTCCCGGCGATGGCGTCGGCGAGGTGGCGCCCCAGGTAGTCCAGCCGGCCGAATTTCAACCCCTGGACCACGGCGTCGAGAGGCGAGGCGTAGAGCCAGACCGCGAGCAGGCGGTCGAAGGCGGGCGGATCGCGGCGGCAGTCGCCGCAGACGTAGCCGGGAGGCGGCTCCGCGGCGTCGAGCGGGCGGCCGCACGAGGCGCAGGCCCGCGGCGGCAGCGCGGCGGGGCGGAGCCGAGCCCGGCAGGGTGGGCAGAGGCCGAGAGGGGACACCGCCGCTGGCAGTGGCGCGGCGCACCCCAGGCAGGCGGCGGGGAGGAGCGCCCAGGCGAGACGGTCCCACCACCCCCGGAGCGGGGAGGCTTTCGGAGGCGTGACGTTTTCCGGCGGGCGCGCGTATACCGGGTCGGTCATGGCGGTGTCGGTCCGGGATGCCGGGTCGAGACGGAGACGACGGCGATATACTCGCCCGACGGCCCCGCTCCGGAGAAGGGCGGGCCCCAAAGGAGGGGAATTTGAGGCGCGACCCAAGCTCGATCGGCAAGCTCTTTCTGCTCCTGGCCCTGCTCATCGCCCCGGCGGCGGCGAGCGCCCAGGAGTCTTACAACTATTCGGTGGGGATCCTCGGCGGCCTCGGCGGCTCGCTGGACGCCGACCCCGGCGACAGCCTCACCAACACCGGCTTCCAGCTCAACCTGTCGATGGTGACCGAGCCGCAGACCCACGTCGGGATCCGCGCCGGCCAGCTCAAGCTCGACGAGGACGAAGTCTTCAACTCGCTGACCGACGCCGACCTGTCCTACGTGACGGTGGGCGGCGAGTACCGCTTCCGGCAGAGCTTCTACGAGTCGGGGATCTACATCGCCCTGGGCGGCTACCGGCTGGAGGGCACCGGCCTCGACCTGCGCGACCGCTCGGACACCGCGCTCGGCCTCTCCATCGGCGTGACCGGCGAGTTCGAGATCACCCGCTGGATGGGAGTCCTGGTGGAGCTGTCGGGCCATTACGCGGACCTCGACGAGTCCCAGCTCTTCGGCCTGGGCCACGCCGGCCTGACTTTTCATTTCTGAGCCTTCAGGATCCGGATCCGGCCGGCTGGGGCGGGACCCCGCCGGCCCCGTCCCCGAGATAGGCGGCAAGCTTCTGCCGCACCTCGGGGGCGTCCCAGTTCGTCGCCCCGACGAACTTCTCGACCACCTGCCCCTGCACCACCAGATACGTTTCGGGGAGCTGGTTCGTGCCATAGCGGTTCGCCACGTCCCATTTGGGGTCGTAGAGCACCATCTCGGCCCCCGGTCCCAGGAACGTGTCGACCTTGTCGGACGAATCCGAGACCGCGATCATGACGATCCCGAAGTCGTGGTACTTCGAAAAGTCGTGGGACAGCCGCTGGACGGCCGGGATCTCGTTGATGCAGGGGGGGCACCAGGTGGCCCAGAAGTGGACCAGAGTCACCGGCGAGAGGCGGGTCCCGAGCGGCGTCGCCTTGCCCTGGGCATCGAGCAGATAGCCGCCGGGATCCTTGGCCTTGCCGTCGCCGCGCGGCCAGAACAGGGCGGCGAGGGCGCAGACGACGAGGAGGGCGACCCCCCACTTCGCCTGCCGTCCCAGCGGTGGGGCGCCTGCTGCGGGCACTGCGGGCGTTGGAGGGGTTGCGGGCTCGGCGGGCTCGGGGGAATTCATCGACAGGCTCCGTCTGTTTTTAAGTCGAGAGTCAAACTTTACGGCTTCTCGTGCTCCGTTAGAATACTTCACGGACCAGGAAAGACATTGCAAAGCACAGACACGAAACCGAACGCAAAACGTCGCCGGGCGCTCCTGGTGGGCCTGATCCTGCCGGGACAGCCGGGCTTCGTCGTGGAAGAGCACCTGGACGAGCTCGCCCAGCTCGCCGACACCGCCGGAGCCGAGGTGGTCGGCCGCGCCATGCAGTCGCGCAAGTCGCCCGACGCCGCCACCTTCGTCGGCAAGGGCAAGGCCGAGGAGATCGGCGAAGAGGCCCGCGCCCTCGGGGCGGACCTGCTGGTCTTCGACGACGACCTGTCGGGCAGCCAGGTGAAGAACCTCTCCGAGGCCACCAAGCTGGAAGTGATGGACCGCAGCGCCCTGATCCTGGAGATCTTCGACCAGCGGGCCCGCACGCGGGAGGCCCGCACCCAGGTCGAGCTCGCCCGGCTGCAATACATGCTGCCGCGCCTCACCCGGCAGTGGACCCACCTCTCGCGCCAGGGCGGCGGCTTCGGCACCCGCGGTGGCGAAGGTGAAAAGCAGCTCGAGCAGGACCGCCGGGTGCTGCGCCAGCGCATCCGCCGTCTGAAGGACGACCTGGAGAAGATCGAGCGCACCCGGGCCGTCCAGCGGCGCGGCCGGCGCGACGTGCCCGAGGTGGCCCTCACCGGCTACACCAACGCGGGCAAGTCCACCCTGTTCAACCGGCTGACCCAGGCCGGCACGCTGGCCGAGGACCGTCTGTTCGCGACCCTCGACGCCAAGCTGCGGCGCGGCCCGCTGGCCGACAACAGCCAGGCCGTGTTCGCCGACACCGTCGGGTTCATCCGCAAGCTGCCGCACCACCTGGTCTCCTCCTTCCGCAGCACGCTCGGGGAGATCACCGCGGCCGACCTCGTGCTCCACGTGATCGACCGCAGCCACCCGCAGTGGCGCGAGCAGATGGAAGTGGCCGAAAAAGTCCTCGAAGAGCTGGGGGTGGACCGCGAGCGGATCGTCAACGTCTTCAACAAGAGCGACCGGATCCCCGGCGCGGCCGAAGAGCGTCACGACGGCGAGATCTGGGTCTCCGCGGTGACCGGCGAAGGGCTGCCGGAGCTGCGCGCCGAGCTGGAGCGGCGGGTTGAATCCGCCGGGTACCGTCCGGCGTACACGACGGCACCCGGGGCGGAATACGACCTGGAAACGGCAGGGTAGAAACGGCGTTGACACGTCCCGCCGAGGGACGTTAGACTCTGCGCTCCTCGGATGGGGCCGTAGCTCAGTTGGGAGAGCGCTTGAATGGCATTCAAGAGGTCGAGGGTTCGACTCCCTTCGGCTCCACCAATCCGATTCTGATTCCCTCAAAGGTTCAAATAGAAACGGCCGGACCCCTGGGTTCGGCCGTTTCCGTCTCACCCTGGATTGAAACGCCCTCCGGCATTGGCTTACACTCCTGCGGTGGACTGAGAGCAGGGGAGGCAGCGGGACGCGCCGGCCCGCCGGGGCCGCGGGAGAGATCCATCTCGCGCGGCAGGCTCGGGAAAGCGGCGGCGGAGCACTCTAATCCATCGAGCAGCTCGGTCGAGCGAGATCGAGGACTGCTCTTCTACTTCCTTCGTTGAGGTTCGGGAGCCGCTGTGCAGCCGAGAAAAGTGCTGGTCGTCGACGACTCGAAGCTGATGCACAAGATGTACGAGGTCATGCTCCGGCAGTACCCCCTGGCCTATGCCTCGGACGGACGCCAGGCTCTGGAGCGGCTGAACGAGCACCCCGACATCGACCTCGTCCTGCTCGACATCAACATGCCGAACATGAACGGCCTGGAGTTCCTGGCCGAGGTGCGGGCCAACGGCGCGCACAAGGGTCTGGCCGTGGTCATCATCAGCACCGAGGGGCGGGAGGAGGACACGGCCCGCGGCCTCGAGGCGGGCGCCACCGCCTACATCAAGAAGCCGTTCCACAGCGAAGAGATCCTGGACGTCATCGCGCGTCTGGAGAAGCCCGCAAATTGAGCGAAGGACGCGGCACCCCCGTCCTGGCCGGCACGCGCCTGGGCTCCCCGGCCGTGACCGGCCTCGAGCTGGCGGCCGAGCTGCGCTCCACTCTGGAGCGCGCCGGCGAGCTGGCGCGCGTGGTCGAGCTGAACCTGCGCGAAGCGGCGGCCGGGGGCGACGCGTCGTCCGATGTCCGCGTCCTGGAGCTGGAGCGCCGCCTGGCGACCGCCGAGTCCGACGTCAAGGAGCTGGCCTCCCGGCTCGTCGACTCCGAGCACCAGGGTGGCCGGCTGATGAACCTCTACGTCGCCACCTACCAGCTCCACGCCACTCTCGATCCCGCCGAGGTGCAGGCGACGATCGCCGAGATCGCCATCAACCTGCTCGGCGCCGAGCAGTTCGTGCTCCTCCTGCGCCGCGAGGAGGTCGGAGAGGTGGGCTACGAGATCGCCCTGATCGAAGGTCAGGAGGATCTCGCCGACCTCTACGGCGGCGACACCTACAGCGGCGGCGATCCGATGGTCGATCAGACCCTCACCGATGGCGTCCTGCGGCTGGGGCCGACCGCCGATTCGCGGGCTTTGGCGGCGGTGCCGCTGCGGGTGCAGAACGACATCGTCGGCGCCCTGGTGGTGATCAAGCTCCTCGACCACAAGCCGATCCTCCGGGCGGAGGATCGCGACCTCCTCGATCTGCTGTCGGCGCACGCCGCCTCGGCGCTGTTCGCGGCGCGGCTGTTCGCCACCAAGGACCGCAAGCTCAAGACTCTGGAGAGCCTGGTCAAGCTGGCACGAGGCGAATGAGGCCCTCTTTGCGGGGCTCTTCGCGGGATCAATCTCTGGGTCAATCGTTGAGTCAAATGCTGGGTCAATAATCGATGGGCATCTCCGGCAGCCTCAAAGACGTCTCCGTCGCGGACGTCATGCAGTTCATCCACCTCGGCCGGCGCACCGGCACGCTGCTGCTGTCGCGCGGCGCCGAGCGCTCCATGATCGGCTTTCACTTCGGCCGCCTGGTCTCCGCCCAGGCGCCGCGCACGCCCAAGCTGGGCGACCTCCTGATCTCCTCGGGCATCATCGAACGCGAACGTCTGGACGGCGCGATCCGGCTGCAGGGCCAGGAGGCGGAGCGGCGCTCGCTCGGCCAGATCCTGATGAGCAGCGGCGCCATCGACGCCGAAGAGCTGCGCCAGGTGATCGGCCAGCAGATCGAGCAGGCGGTGTCGGAGGTCATGATCTGGGACTCGGGGACCTTCGAGTTCGCGATCGACGACCTGCGGCCGATCGACGACATCGCCCTCTATCCGAGTGACGTCCTGCCCGACGGCGACATCAACACCCAGATGGTGCTGCTGGAGGCGGCCCGCATCTTCGACGAGCGCAACCGCGACCGCGGAGAGCGCGAAGAGACCTACGAGGACGGCGACTCCACCCATCCGGCCCTGCTCGACACCTCGCCGGGGGTGACCCTCGCGGCGGCCGAGTCCGAGGAGGACATGGCGGTCCGCGACATCGGGGCGCCGGCCCCGGCGGCGGAGCGCCTGCAGCTCCAGATCGTCTCGGTCGATCGCCCTTTCGCCGAGCTGCTCGCCGAGGCGCTGCAGCAC
>DATAHG010000148.1:0-3378 GCA_036263295.1 Thermoanaerobaculia bacterium
GGCGGCATCGTCGGCGTGATCGGCCCGAACGGCGCCGGCAAGACCACCCTCTTCCGCATGATCGTGGGCGAGGAGAAGCCCGACGGCGGCACCTTCCGGGTGGGGGAGACGGTCAAGATCGCCTATGTGGACCAGAGCCGCGAGTCGCTCCAGGCCGACATGCAGGTCTGGGAGGCGATCTCGGACGGCCGCGACGTGGTGGTCCTCGGCAGCCGCGAGGTGCCGGCGCGTTCTTACGCGGCGGCCTTCAACTTCAAGGGCTCCGACCAGCAGAAACGGGTCAAGGACCTCTCCGGCGGCGAGCGCAACCGGGTCCATCTCGCCCGCACCCTCAAGGCCGGCGGCAACCTTCTGCTCCTCGACGAGCCGACCAACGACCTCGACGTCGATACCCTGCGGGCGCTGGAGGAGGCCCTCCTGGCCTTCGCCGGCTGCGCCGTGGTCATCAGCCACGACCGCTGGTTCCTGGATCGCATCGCCACCCACATCCTGGCGTTTGAAGGGGATTCCCAGGTGGTCTGGTTCGAAGGCAACTATGAGGCTTACGAGGCGGACCGCAAGCGCCGCCTGGGGGCCGAGGCCGACCAGCCGCACCGCATCCGCTATAAAAAGCTGACGCACGCCTGAGCCCGGCTGCCGCCGCTTCGTTCCGCCCGCGGAAAAAGCCCGGAAGGATTCGTCCTTCCGGGCTTTTCTCATTTTTCAAGCCAGATCTGGCACCGGGGTTGCAATTCGATTCTCACCGAGATGAGTGGGCGGCGCCGACGGGGACATCTCGCCAGCCGTACCGCCCGCAAAAGCCAAAAACTCGATGAATGAAACGGAGGAGAGACATCATGAAGCGCTCAATTCTTGCGATCCTCACGACCTGCACACTGGCCTCGACCGGCGCCCTGATGGCCCAGAGCACGATCAACACGACGGCCCCGGGACCGACGACGCAGCAGGAGCCCGGCCAGACCAATAACAACCTGCCGAACCCGGGCAACCCGCAGACCCAGCTCGATCGGGGGACGACCAGCAGCGCCCCGACCGACACCTACGGCACGACCGGACAGTCGACCACGACCACCGGCACGCAGACCGGTCAGACCGGAACCTCCACCAGCACGACCGGCACCACCGGCACGATGAACAATCAGGGCACGTCGGGCACGATGGGCACGATGGGAACGGCTACCGGCACCACCACGACGACCACCACCACCACCGAGACTGACACCGACGTGGACGTCGAGAACGACATGAACACGACCAGCCGGAGCACCGGCGCCATGACGACCGACACCTCCAGCAGCATGGATCAGTCCACCTCCGGCGGCTCCTACTCCGGCAGCGACACGGATTCCCTGCCGAGCACCGGGAGCGAGCAGCCGCTGCTGGCCCTCCTCGGCCTGCTGGCGATCGGCGTTGCCCTGGTCATCCGTCAGGTCCGCTAAGACTGGACCGATCGGAAGCCGGCCGCGCGGCCGCGATTGGAAGGCCCGGGAGCACCTCCCGGGCCTTTTCGTTTTCGTCCGCCTCTGGCACTGGCACTTGAGTTGCAGTTTGTAGGACGGAAGGAAAAGCACGCTCATGCCGCCGACCGATCTCGTCTTTGCCGACCTCGCCGACCGCCTGCGGCACCTCGCCAAAACGCGCTGGATCGAGCGGGCCCTGCTGCTGGTGGGGATTCTCTGCCTCGGGAGCTACGCCTACGCCTGGCTCGACGCCCGGGTCTACGAGAAGCTCGAAAGCCGCCGTCTCGACGCGGCTCTGGCCCAGCGGGCCGCCGAGCGCTCCGCCCGGACCGGCACTCCGGCCGCCGAGGAGACCGATTCCTTCGACTCCTTCCGCGGCGCCGGACAGGCCGAGGGACAGCCCGCGTCCGAGCCTTCCGAAAGCTTTTTCGCCAACCTCCAGGAAGGCGACCTGATCGGGCGCATCGAGGTCCCGCGTCTCGGGGTCTCTGCCATCGTGCTCGAAGGGGTCGGATACCGGACATTGCGCCGCGGTGTCGGGCACATTCCCGCCACCGCCCTGCCGGACCAGGCCGGCAATATCGGCCTCGCCGGCCACCGGGACAGTTTTTTCCGGGGGCTCAAGGATATTCGTAAAGATGACATCGTCGACCTCACGACGCCGGACGGGACCTACAGCTACCGCGTCGAGTGGACGAAGATCGTGCTACCCAAGGATGTGGACGTCCTCGACGGCTCCGGCGGACCGGAGCTGACGCTGGTGACCTGCTATCCCTTCTATTACGTCGGCTCGGCCCCCAAGCGCTTCATCGTGCGGGCGGTCCGCGTCGATCAGGCCGCGGATTCTTCTGCCCCGAGCGTGGGGCAGGCGGATTCCTGGTCGGCTCCCTGGTAATCTTCCGCCCGTCGAAACGAGAGAGGGAGAGAGAACGATGCGACGATCGTCCTGGAAGAGTAGCGCCGTCCTGGTCCTCCTGCTGGCCGCCCTGACCGCCTGCGGAGGCGGTGCCGGCGAAAAAGGTGAAGAAGCGGCCGCTCCGGCGGCCCCCGATACCGCCCCTGCCCCGGTGACCCCGGCGACCCCCGCCCAGCCCGCGGAGCCCGGCGCCACCGCGGCCACGCCATCGGCGAGCCCTGCCGGCGGCACGATCCAGATCGACCCCGCCCTGCCGGCCTACCCGACGGCGAGCGGCGTGGCGGGCAATTTCAGCTCGGTCGGGTCGGACACCCTCAACAACGTGATGAGCCTGTGGGCCGAGGAGTTCCGCCGGATCTATCCGAGCGTGCGGATCCAGATCGAGGGCAAGGGCTCCTCGACCGCGCCGCCGGCCCTGATCGCCGGCACGGCCCAGGTCGGTCCGATGAGCCGCGAGATGAAGTCCAGCGAGATCGACGCCTTCGAGAAGAAGCTCGGCTACAAGCCGACCCAGATCCGGGTGGCGATCGACGCCCTGGCGGTCTACGTCAACCACGACAACCCGCTGGAGCACCTGACCCTGCCCCAGGTGGACGCCATCTTTTCGCGCAGCCGGGCGTGCGGCGCCGCCAGACCGGTCGAGACCTGGGGCGACGCGGGCGTCACGGCCAGCCCCTGGGCGGCCGAGCGCATCAGCCTCTACGGCCGCAACTCGGCCTCGGGCACCTACGGGTTCTTCAAGGACCACGCCCTCTGTGGTGGCGACTTCCGCGACACGGTCAAGGAGCAGCCCGGCTCGGCCTCGGTGGTGCAGGGCGTCAACGAGGATCGCAACGGCATCGGCTACAGCGGGATCGGTTACCGCACCTCGGGTGTAAAGGCGCTACAGATCGCCAAGGCCGAGGGGCAGGAGTTCTTCGGCGTCGATCCGGAGACCGTGCTCGCGGGCAAGTATCCGCTTTCGCGCTTCCTGTACATCTATGTCAACCAGCCCCCCAGCCG
>DATAHG010000149.1:0-2067 GCA_036263295.1 Thermoanaerobaculia bacterium
GAGCCGAGGCCGAAGAGAAGCCCGCTCGCGAAGGTGCGGAAGGCGATGCCGATGTTGTTGCGGATGTAGAACCCGAACATCAGCAGGTCGCTGTCGGCCGGCCGGCCGGCCCGCAGGTCGCCGTCCGGCGCGTACTGAGCGCCGATCTGCTCCACCTGATCGGCGGGGATGACGGCGAGGGCGAGGTCGGGCCGCACCTGGATCAGCAGTCCCATGACGATCAACGGAACCACGAACAGCAGTGTGGCGAGGGCGACCAGCCGGCGGTCGGAGCGCACCAGGCGCGGGAAGCCGGAGCCGATGAACTCGGCGGCCTCGGCGAGGTCGATCGCCCGGCTGCGGTAGAGCTGCTGGTGGCCGCGCAGCACCAGGGCGTTGAGGCGCTGCTCGAGGTCGGCGCCGTAGAGCCGGTGGCGCACCAGGGCCAGATGGTGGCAGGCCTGGCGGTAGAGCTCGGGCAGCTCGTCGACCTCGGCCGAGGCGCGGTCGCGGCCGGTCTCCAGGAGGCCCAGGGCGATCTCCAGCCGGCGCCAGACCGGCTCGTACTTCTGCTCGAAGACCTCGCGGTTCATGTCCGGCGACCCAGCAGCCAGTTGGCCATGCCGATCAGCCGGTGAACGGCTTCGGTTCCGGTGGCGGAGGTGAGCGGGGTGCTGAGCGAGGCGAGCTCGCGGGCGCGCTCGTCGGACCACGTCCCGAGGCGCTCGGCGAAGTCGATGACCGCGCGCTGCTCGTCGAGGCTCAGAGGCACCCCGGGCCGCAGCGGCTCGGCCGCCGGCACCCGCAGTCCCAGGGAGAGGCTGTCGCGGTGGACCACCACGGTGCCCGCCGCGAGGTCGCCGAGCCGGCGGAAGTCCCGGTTGATCAGCATGGAGAGCAGGCCGAAGCCGTAGGCGATCGGCAGGAAATCGGCGACGCGGAGGAGGTTGCGCAGCATCGAGGCCGTCCAGCCGACCGGGGTACCGTCGGCGTGGAGGACAACCAGGCTCATCGCCCGCTTGCCCGGCGTGGCGCCGTGTCCCCAGACCTCGAAGCCGACCGGATAGAACCACTCGGCCAGGAACGCGGCGAGGAAGAACAGGCCGATCCCGCTCTCGCCCAGGATGCCGAGGCCGAAGAGCATGAGGACGTACCCGACGGCCCGGATCGCGAAGTCCAGCAGCCAGGCGTAAAACCGGACCACCGGACCGGCCACACGCAGGCCGATCTCTACCCCTTCCGGGGTCTCCACGGGACGAAAGGTATCCAGCATGCCGCTCATTCTACCAAGTGGGGCCTCTCCCGCCAGGGAGTGCGCGCCGGGGCGGAATGATTTCGTGGGGGCGGTCCCCCTTTCGCGGCGCCCTCCCACGCGATAGCATCGTCGGCCCGAGGCCGTACGGCCGTGAGCGAGCACCGAGAGGAGACGACCCGTGGATTTTTCCCTGACTGAAGAGCAGCGCGCGATCCAGGAGACCGCGCGGGACTTCGCCCGCCGCGAGGTCGACCCCATCGTCGAGGAGATCGACGAGCAGCAGAAGTTCCCCCTCGACGTGATGCGCAAAGCCGGCGAGCTCGGCTTTCTCGGCATCATCTTCCCGGAGGAGTACGGCGGTGCCGGGCTCGGCTACGTCGAGTACGTCCTCGTCGTGACCGAGCTGTCGAAGGTCGATCCTTCGGTCGGGATCAGCGTCGCGGCCCACAACTCGCTGTGCTCGAACCACATCTACAAGTTCGGCAATGACGAGCAGCGGCGGCGCTGGCTGGTCCCCCTGGCCAAGGGAGAGAAGATCGGGGCCTGGAGCCTCACCGAGCCGGGCGCCGGCTCGGACGCGGCCGGTACCCGCACCCGCGCCGAGAAGGTGGACGGCGGCTGGATCCTCAACGGCTCGAAGACCTTCACCACCCATGGCAGCGTCGGCGACTTCTGCGTGGTGTTCGCCGTCACCGACTCCCAGGGGCCGCGCCACCACAACATCTCGGCTTTCGTGCTCGACAAGGGGATGGAGGGCTTCCGCCCGGGCAAGAAGGAGAACAAGCTCGGCATCCGCGCCTCCGACACCGCCGAGGTGGTGATGGAGAACTGCT
>DATAHG010000150.1:0-23177 GCA_036263295.1 Thermoanaerobaculia bacterium
TTCACCAGCCAGGCGGCCAACCTCGTCCCCGGACAGGTCGACACCAACGGCAAGAAGGACGTCTTCCTGCACGACCGCGCGACCGGCTCGACCGTCCTGGTCAGCCGCGCCAAGCTCACCACGGCCACCGCCGCGAACAACGCCTCGTCGGGACCGGTGATCAGCGCCGACGGCCGTTACGTCGCCTTCGTCAGCGACGCCACCAACCTCATCACCGGCAACGACTGGAACGCGGCCCAGGACATCTACCTGTTCGACCGGGTCACCGGCACCGTCAAGCTGGTGAGCCGGTCCGCCAGCTCGGCCACGACGGTCGGCAACGCCTACTCCGGCGGCACCGTGTCCGTCAACGGCGACGGCAGCTACATCGCCTTTTCGAGCGGCGCGAGCGACCTGCTGCCGAGCGGCGCGGACACCAATGGCGCCGACGACGTCTTCCTCTACGACCGCGCTGCCGGCACGGTCTCCCTGGTCAGCCGCACGACCGCCGGCGCCACCAGCGTGGGCAACCGCGCCTCCAGCAGCCCGGCGATCAGCGACGACGGGAAATTCATCGCCTTCGCGAGCCGCGCCAGCAATCTCGTGGCCGGCCAGATCGACCCGGTCAACGACTGGGACATCTTCCTGTTCGACCGGGTCGCCGGGACCGCGGTCCTGGTCAGCCATCAGCCCGGCGCCGCCGTTACGGCGGCGAACGGTTTCTGCACCAGGGCCGTCGTGACCGGCGACGGCGGTTTCATTAGCTTCGCCAGCAGTGCCGTGAATCTGGTCACCGGCCAAGTCGACACCGCCGGCACCACCGACCTCTTCCTCTTCGAGCGCGCCACCGGCACCGTCACCCTGGTCACCCATGCCAGCGGTTCGCCCGCCACCGCCGCCAACGCCTCCGTTCCCGGCGGGCCCGCGATCAGCGGCGACGGCGCCTGGATCGCCTTCGCCAGCCCCGCGACCGACCTGGTGAGCGGCCAGACCGATACCAATGGCGGCATCGACTATTTCCTGTTCGAGCGGGCCACCGGAGCGATCTCTCTGCTCAGCCACCACGCCGGCAGCCCCACCCAGTCCGGCAACGCCGGCTGCACCTCCTGCTCGCCGACTCCCGTGCTCAGTTGGGACGGCACCGCCGTCGCGTTCACGTCCGCCGCGACGGATCTCGTCGCCGGGCCGGCCGACACCCCCGACACCTATGACTCTTTCGTCTACCACCGCCCGACCGGCACCCTGACCTTGGTGAGTCACACCTCCGCCTCTGCATTCGTCGCCGCCAACCGGGGGGGCGGCCGGATGCTCCTGAGCGACAACGGCCGCATCGCCCTGTTCAGCAGCCCCTCCTCCAACCTCGTGGCGGGGGACTGGAACGGCAACAGCGACGTCTTCGCCCACACCGCCGAGGCCGACCTGCGAATCGAGAAGACGGACGGGGTGGACTCCGTCGCGCCCGGCGACCCTCTCACCTACACCATCACGGTGGAGAACCTCGGCCCCGAGCCGGTCTCCGGAGCGGCGGTGAGCGACACCTTCCCCGCCTTCTTCACCGGCGCCGTCTGGACCTGCGCCGCTTCGGCCGGGGCCTCCTGCGCCGCTTCCGGCAGCGGCGGCAGCCTGGCCGATCTGGTCACTCTGCCGCCGGGCGGCAGCGTCACCTACACGGTCGCCGGCACGGTCGCCACCGATGCCGAAGGGGCGCTGTCGAACACCGCCGAGGTGGCGCTCCCCGCCGACGTCTCCGATCCCAACCCGGGGGACAACTCTTCGACCGATATCGACGGCATTGACGGCATCGACGACATCGCCCCCTGAGCGGGCAGGAAGGCACGGGTTTTGCTTTTGCGTGGCCGGCGAGCTGGATCCGGATGATCCGGGTCTCTCTTATGACCATGACGATAATCAACCAAAACAACAGCCCCGGGGACGGGCGCGGCGTACTCCATCCCCGGACGCGACAGGATCTACAAACCCGGGTTGTAACCGGGAAATCATCGGGGGGCTTCGAGCGCGCCGCCACCGGGATTGTCGGGCTCGACCAGATCCTCGGCGGCGGTTTCCCTCGCAACCGGATGTACCTGCTCGAGGGCAACCCCGGAGCCGGCAAAACCACTCTCGCCCTGCAGTTCCTGCTGGAGGGAGCGCGCCGGGGCGAGAGCGGCGTCTATGCCACCCTCTCAGAGAGCGACGAGGAGCTGCGCGACGTGGCGCGCTCGCACGGCTGGTCGCTCGACGAGATCACTGTCTGCGACCTCCAGGCCTCCGAGGAGAGCCTCAAGGCCGACTCGCAGTACACGCTCTTCCACCCCTCCGAGATCGAGCTGTCGGAGACCACCCGCGCCGTCATCGAGGCGGTCGAACGGGTCAACCCCACGCGGGTGGTGTTCGACTCTCTGTCGGAGATGCGGCTGCTGGCCCGCGACTCGCTGCGCTACCGGCGGCAGATCCTCGCGCTCAAGCACTACCTGACGGCGCGCGGCTGCACGGTCTTGCTGCTCGATTACCCCGCCGGGGCTTCCGGCGATTTCCAGCTCCAGAGCCTGGCGCACGGCGTCCTGACGCTGGAGCACCACTCCCCCGAGTACGGCAGCCAGCGCCGCCGGCTGCGCGTGCAGAAGGTGCGCGGCGTCGCGTTCCACGAGGGCTACCACGATTTCAACATCTCCACCGGCGGCCTCGAGGTCTACCCCCGCCTGGTGGCGGCCGAGCACCGCACCGCCGGCGAGGAGGAGATCATCTCCAGCGGCCTGCCGGAGCTCGACACCCTGCTCGGAGGGGGCCTGCCGCGCGGCAGCAGCGCCATCCTCCTCGGCCCTTCCGGCGTCGGCAAGTCGGTGATCAGCACCCAGTACGTGGTCGCGGCCGCCGAACGCGGCGAGGCGTCGGCCATCTATCTGTTCGACGAATCGCCCACGACGTGGAGCCGCCGGGCCGCCGGCCTGGAGCTCGACGCGGCCCCGCATCTCGCCAGCGGCCGGATCAAGCTGCAGCAGGTCGACCCCGCCGAGCTCGCCCCCGGCGAGCTCGCCCACATCATCCGCCAGGAAGTGAGCGAGAGGGCCGTGAAGGTCGTCGTCATCGACAGCCTCAACGGATACAGCCAGGGGATGCCGGAGGAGCGCTTCCTCACCCTCCACCTCCACGAGCTGCTCTCGTACCTCAACCAGCAGGGGGTCCTGACGATCCTCGCGCTCGCCCAGCACGGCCTGGTCGGCACCGGGGTCGAGTCCCCGATCGAGCTCACCTATCTCTCCGACGCCGTGATCCTGCTGCGCTATTTCGAGGCGTTCGGGCAGATCCGCCAGGCCATCTCCGTGGTCAAGAAGCGCACCGGCAACCACGAGCGCTCGGTGCGCGAGCTTCGGCTCGGGCCCGCCGTCCGCGTCGGCGACCGCATCCGCCAGTTCCAGGGGATCCTCGCCGGCCAGCTCGTCTACCAGGGCTCCGACCGGGGCCCGCTGCTCGAGATCGGGGATGAGTGACTCCAGGCACGACCTCAGCCAGAACCGGATCCTGATCCTGACGCCGACCGGCCGCGATGCCACGCTCACCGCGGCCCTGCTCTCCCAGGAGCTGGCCAGGGAGCCGGAGCCGGAGGGTGGCGACGCGGCGGCGGCGCAGGGCGACACCGAGTGCTACTGCTGCCGGGACGGGGAAGAGCTCTGCCGTGAGGTCGAGCTCGGAGCGGGCGCCGCCCTGATCGCCGAGGAGGCGCTCGTCCCCGAGACGGTGGACCGCCTGCTCGAGACGCTCGAGCGGCAGGCCCCCTGGTCCGACCTGCCCCTGCTCGTCTTCACCCGCGGCGGCACGCGCGACGAAGCCCTCGGCAATTTGATCGCCCTCGGCAACGTCACGCTGCTGGAGCGGCCGGTCCGCCTCACCACCCTGGTGAGCGCCGTGCGCGCCGCCCTGCGGGCGCGCGGCCGCCAGTACGAGGTGCGCGACCTCCTGCGCCGCTCCGAGGAGGCCGACCGCCGCAAGGACGAGTTCCTCGCCATGCTCGGCCACGAGATCCGCAACCCGCTGGCCGCCATCCGCAACGCCCTCTGGGTGTTGGAGCAGATCGGCACCACCAGTGAGCAGGCGGCACGCCAGCGCGAGGTCATGAACCGCCAGATCCACCACCTGACCCGGCTGGTCGACGACCTGCTCGACGTCTCGCGGGTGACGCGCGGCAAGATCCTCCTCCAGCCCCAGGTGGTGAGCCTGCGGGACGTCGCCGAACGCTGCCTCCAGGAGCTGGGCATCGCCGGCCAGGCCGAGAGCCGCAGCCTGGAGCTGGCCGTCCACACCGAGCCGGTCCATGTAAAGGGGGATCCGGTGCGGCTGGAGCAGGTGCTCTGCAACCTCCTCCAGAACGGCATCAAGTACACCCCGACGGGGGGAAAGCTCACCCTCACGGTGCGCCGCGAGGGGGGCGATGCGGTCATCCGCGTCCGCGACACCGGGGTCGGCATCCCGGCCGAGATGCTCCCCCGCGTCTTCGACCTCTTCACCCAGGTGGAGAGCTCGATCGCGCGCTCCCAGGGGGGGCTCGGCCTCGGTCTCCCGCTGGTCCGCAGTCTGGTCGAGTTGCACGGCGGAACGGTGAGCGCGGCGAGCGACGGGCTGGGCCGGGGGAGCGAGTTCGTCGTCCGCCTGCCCGTCGTCGCGGCGCCGGCCCAGCGCCCGGCACCGCGGCCCCGGCCGGTCAAGGCGCGGACGGAGCGCGCCGCCCTGCGCGTGCTGATCGTCGAGGACAACCCGGACGGCCGGGAGTCGATGCGCGAGCTGCTGGAGATCTGGGGGCACCAGGTCGAGCTCGCCGAGAACGGTCCGCAGGGGGTCGAAAAGGCCTTTTCGTCGCGCCCCGACGTCGCCCTGGTCGACATCGGCCTGCCGGGCCTCGACGGCAACGAGGTGGCGCGGCGGATCCGTTCGACCCTCGGCCCGCAGCAGATCTGCCTGATCGCGATGACCGGCTACGGCCAGCCCGAGGACCGGCGGCGGGCCCTCCAGGCCGGCTTCGACAACTACCTGATCAAGCCGATCGACCCGGCCCGCCTGGCCACCCTGCTGGACGACCTGCGGCAGCAGGTCTGCCGCCCCCGCTCGGAGGGGGACGCGTTTGGCAGCGCGGCCGAGGAGCTGATCGTAGCCTGACGGTCTAACGGGCGCCCGTCAGACCTCGAACACCCGCCAGCGCGCCAGGAGCACGATCAGGAAGGGGATCAGGTTGGTGTTGACGAGGTCCTTGGCGCTCGCGGCCCAGCCGTAGCCGTCGCGCAGGTCGAGGATCTCCATGGTGATCGACACCAGCAGCCCGGGGACGAGCGCCCAGTACGAGGTGAGCCGCCGGCGCAGCAGGATCAGGGCGACCAGCAGGCAGAGGAAGCCGATGTAGACGTGGATGGCGTCCTTGGTCAACGGCAGCACGGCCAGCCACCACAGCTTGAAAACCTGGTATTCCGACTTCATGATGCCCGCTCAGCCTATCGCACAGGCGGCGTCTCACGCCATCGGTGAGTTGCCGGGCGCGGGATCCGCGAGGGCTTCGGAGGGCTTTGGCGCCACCTCGTCCTTGGCCTTCGCCCCGCGCACATCGGCGATGCGCTCGGGGCGGATCCAGCCGCGGTCGGCCGCGTGGGCCGCCGCCGCCTCGGTGTCCGGGACCAGCAGCAGGTCGGTCCCCGAGCCCGCGATCTCCCGGGCGAGCGCCCGCACCTGCTCGTCGCGCGCCGCCTCCTCCGTCACATCCCGGATGTAGATCGCCCGCACCCGCTCGGGGTAGAGCCGCACCACCTCGCGGTAGATCTCGGGGTCCTGCTCGCCGCTGTCGCCGATCAGCACGAAGGGGAGCCGCGGGTAGGTCTCCAGCAGGGGGCGGATCTGGGCCAGCTTGTGCTCGCGGTTGCTCGTCTTGAGGATCTTGGTGCGGTCGAGCCCGAAGTCGCGCAGCAGCAGCGGCCCGCGCGGGATGCCGTGCAGCTCCATGAACTCGGCCAGCAGGTCGTAGAGGTTCCAGGGGCTGCTGGAGACGAAGAAGACCGGGTTGCGGCCGTGCCCTCCCGGCCCCTTGTGGAGGGCGTCGTAGAACGCTCCGACGCCGGGGAACGGCAGGCGGGTGTGGGCGTTTCTCAGGAAGACGGTGCGCGCCATGGCGAGGCGGTGCGTCACCCCGGTCTCGACCACGGTGTCGTCGATGTCGCTGATCACCCCGAGCTCGGCGTCGGCCGGCGGCACCAGGACCTGCCCGGTCGCGGCGACCGGCCGCGTGTCGGATCGACGGCGCGGATCGGTCATCTCCAGCTCGACCTCGTGCCAGAGGAGGGAGCGGTCGAGGGGCGGGTCGAGCGCGGCGGCCGGGATCTCGAAGCGGAAGTAACCTTCCTCGTCGGTCACCGCCTCCCCCTGCCAGCTCCGGCAGCGCGCCCGCACCGGCACGCCCGGCACCTCGTCGCTTTCCAGGCGCTTCCAGGTGTCGCCGAGGTTGCGCCAGATCGAGGCTTCGCGCCGCGACGAGCCGATCGGCTCGTCCTGCAGCACCCGGCCGAGCAGGGTGAGGCGCTCCGGCGTGCCGTAGCCGCGGTAGGGGAGGATCTGCAGGGGGTCGTCGCGGTCGAAAGCGGCGGCGAGCCGCCCCTTGAGCAGGTCGAAGCCGCGCTCGATCCGGTCGGCGAGGCCGGCCAGCTCGAGCACCAGGCGGCGGTCGGGATCGTGCGTCTCGCTCATCCAGCCCGCCCCTAAAGCCGGCGATTGCGGGAGACCGGGATCCCCTGGCGCACCCGCTCGACCCGTTCGAGATCGATTTCGGCGAAGGCGAGGCCCGGGCCGTCGGAGGCGGTCGCCACGGGGATACCCCAGGGATCGACGATCATGGCGTGCCCCCAGGTGTGGGACAGTCCGCCGTCGTCGTGCTTCCCGTGCTGGGCCGGCGCGATCACGTAGCACTGGCTCTCGATGGCACGGGCGCGCAGCAGCGGCTCCCAGTGGTCCTTGCCGGTCGCGAGGGTGAAGGCGGCCGGCACCGTCAGCACCTGGGCCCCGCCGTCCACCAGGCGGCGGTAGAGCTCCGGGAAGCGCAGGTCGTAGCAGATCGTCAGGCCGAAGGCGGCGAGGGGGGTTGCGGCCACGGTCACCGCCTCGCCGGGCTTGCAGGTCGCCGACTCCAGGAAGCGCACGCCGCCCGGTACGTCCACGTCGAACAGGTGGATTTTGCGGTAGGTGGCGAGGATCCTCCCCTCCGGGGAGAAAAAGACGCTAGTGTTGTAGCAGCGGTGCGCCTCCTCGCTCTTCTCGTTGAAGGAGCCGAGGAGGAGATGGATCCCCAGGCGCCGCGCGAGGTCGGCGAAACGGCCGCAGGTCGGGCCGTCGAGCGGCTCGGCGCGCCGGACCTTCTCGTCGTGAGGTCCGAGATAGTTGGTGTTCTCGGGCGTCGCCACGAGCTGGGCGCCGCGGGAGGCGGCACGCTCGATCAGGGCGCGGGCGCTCTCCCAGTTAGAATTCTCGTCGGAGGTGGAGGTGAGCTGGACGGCGGCGGCGAAGAACATGACGGGTTTCTAGCACATCCTGACCGCCCTGTGACCCCGGCGCCACGCTTCCGTCACCCCCGGAGGCGATCCTCCTGACGAGAGGGAACGAGAGGAAGAGACACCATGAACGCCCTGGTCATCGTCCTCGCCATCTTCGCCTTTCTGGCGGCGGCTTCGCTGGTCATCACCCTCACGGCGACCGGCAGCGCCATCCGGCTCCTGCGGCGCGGTCCGCACGTCCTTCGACCGACCGATTCCGGGGAGACCCTGCCGCCGATCTCCGTCCTCAAGCCCCTCAAGGGGGTGGACGCGGGGCTGTTCCAGAACCTCGCCTCGCTCGCCGCCCAGGACTACCCCGAATTCGAGCTGATCCTCGGCGTCGAGGACCCGCGCGACCCCGCCCTGGAGGTCGCCGAGCGCCTGCGCGCGGCGTTCCCCCGGGTGCCGATCCGCATCGTGGCCGGTGCCGCGCCCCTCGGTTACAACCCCAAGGTCACCAACCTCGCCTCGCTCGGCCGCCACGCCCGCCATGAGCTGCTGCTGATCTCGGACTCCAACGTGCGCGCCCGGCCGGACTACCTGCGTGCCCTGGCGGCCGGGATGGCGGTTCCCGGCACCGGCCTGGTGTCGAGCGTGCTCGCCGGCAGCGGCGGCGCGAGCGCCGGCTCGCGCTTCGAGAACCTCCATCTCAACTCCTTCGTGGCCGCCTCGGTCTGCGCCGCCCAGGAGCTGGCGGGGCACCCCTGCGTGGTCGGCAAGTCGATGCTGTTCCGCCGCGCCGACCTCCACGCCGTGGGCGGCTGGGAGGCGGTGCGCGACGTGCTCGCCGAGGACTATGTGCTGGGCCAGAGCTTCGCCCGGGCCGGCCACGCAGTGGTGCTCTCCCCGCACGTGCTGCCGGTCGCCAACGACGGCCGCACGGTGCGCGAGTTCCGCGAGCGCCACCTGCGCTGGGCCAAGATGCGGCGCCGGATCTCCCCGGCCTACTTCGGCGAGCCGCTGCTCAACCCGGTGCCGTTCCTGGCCGCGACGGCGCTCCTCGCCGCCCTGCTGTCCGGAGCAACCGGATCAACCGGGCCGCTCTGGCTGGCCGCCGCGGCCCTCGGCGGGATCGCCGTCAAGCTCGGCGCCGACAGCCTCCTCCACCGTGCGCTGGGCGCGGGCTGGTTGCCGCTTTCGTCGCTCGCCCTGATCCCGGCCAAGGATTTCCTGGTGCTCGGAATCTGGGCCGCCGGCCTGTTCCGCTCCACGGTCTGCTGGCGCGGCAACCGGCTGCGCGTCGGCCCCGGCAGCGTCCTTTCTCTCATCGACGGCCCCGGCCGGCCCCCCGCGCCGTCTACGCCGCCCCCGCCGCACGATCCGGCCCACGCCGGGAGGACCGCGTGAGCGCCCTGCGCGCCGCCTTCGAGCGGGAGGTCTGGCGCCGCCTGCTGTCGGCCGACCAGGCCCTGCTGCTCACCGTCCGGGGGTGGGAGAGCGCCCTGATGACCCGGCTGATGCGGACCTTGACCCACCTCGGCGACTGGGCGAGCTGGGTGTTGATCGGCCTGCTGTTCGCCGCGGCCGGCGGCGACGGACCGCGCTACTGCGCCCTCCTCGCGATCGGCGCGAGCGCCGCCGCGGTCGGCTCCCAGGTGCTCAAGCGGCTCTGCTGCCGGGCGCGCCCGAGCAGCGGGATCCGCGGCTTCGCGGCGCTCGCCGAGATCCCCGACGCCTTCTCGTTCCCCTCGGGGCACACCGCCGCCGCCTTCGGCGTCGCCGTCGCCCTCTCCGGCGAGGGGGGAGGGTTCGCGGCGCTCACCCTGGTCCTCGCCTGCGGCATCGCCCTGTCGCGGGTCTACCTCGGGGCGCACTACCCGCTCGACGTGGCCGCGGGAGTCCTGGTCGGCGCCCTCTGCGGGGTGCTCTCCCGCCTGCTGGTCGACGGCGCCCCGGTGGTCCGGCTGCTCGGCTACACGGTGGTCTCGCTCGTCCAGCATTGATGCGCCCGAAGCGATCCCCCTGGCCCGTGCCCCACCCCGAGGAGGTCCCCCTGGTGGCCTCCGTCGAGATGGGCTACGGCCACCTGCGCGCCGCCCACGCCCTGGCGGACGCCCTCGGCCTGCACGTCGTCCACGTCGATCGCCCGCCGCTCGCCGGGCCCGAGGAGCAGCGGCTCTGGCGGCGCTCCCGCCGCCTTTACGAGCTGACCTCGCGGGCGTCGCAGATCCCGCTCGCGGGGGCGCCCCTGCGGTCGATCCTCGACACCCTGACCGACATTCCCCACCTCTACCCTTACCGCGACCTGTCGGCCCCGACGTTCCAGGCGAAGTCGCTCGACCGCTTCATCCAGCGCGGGATCGGCCAGGGGCTGGTAAAGCAGCTCAAGACGACCGGCGCGCCGCTCCTCACCACCTTCTTCGCCTCGGCCATCGTCGCCGACCACCACGGCTGCGAGCGGGTCTACTGCGTGGTGACCGACTCGGACATCAACCGCGCCTGGGTGCCGCTCCATCCCGAGCGCAGCCGGATCTTCTACTTCACCCCCAGCCGGCGCGCCCTGCAGCGGCTGCGCTCCTACGGCGTGGACCGGGCGCAGATCGAGTTCACCGGCTTCCCCCTGCCCGGCGAGCTGCTGGGCGGCCCGGATCTGCCGGCGCTCCACCGCAACCTCGCGGCGCGGCTGGTGCGGCTCGATCCCAAGGGGGTCTTCCGCGAGCAGGCGCGCAACGAGATCGACCTCTTCCTCGGCGACCTGCCGGCGGACCAGGAGGAGCGCCCGCCGCTGATCACGTTCACGGTGGGCGGGGCCGGCGCCCAGGCCGAGCTGGCGCGCCTGCTGCTCGCCGGGCTCGCCGGCTCCCTGCGCGAGGGGCGGGTGCGGCTCTGCCTGGTGGCGGGGGTGCGGACCGAGGTGGCCGAGCGCTTCCACGCCTGGGTGCGCGAGGCCGGGCTCGCCGACCTCCTCGGGGATCGGCTGAATGGGGTGGAGGTCTTCCTCGCCACCACGCTCGACGAGTATTTCCCGCGCTTCAACGCCCTGCTCGCCGAGACCGACGTGCTGTGGACCAAGCCGAGCGAGATGACCTTCTTCGCCGCCCTCGGGCTGCCGCTGGTGCTGTCGGCGCCGGTCGGGGTGCATGAGCGATATAACCGGCGCTGGGCGATCGAGAACGGCAGCGGGCTCAAGCAGCGCGACCCGCGGCACGCCGGCTACTGGATCCGCGAGTGGCTGGCCGAGGGGACGCTCGCCGCGGCGGCGTGGTCGGGGTTCTTGCGGCTGCCGAAGTTCGGCCTGTATCAGATCGTCGAGAAGGTGACCGGGCGGCAGCTCCTGGAGAGGCCGTCAAGGTCCTGACCGGGGCCGGATGCCTTCCGCGGGCTCCCCGGACGCGCTGTCGGGCAGCAGAAAACCTTTATCCTGGAACCCGACAGAGCTCTCCGGCTGCCGATCATCGCTGTCCAGCCGCCCGACAGACTTGTCCGGGAGCCCGCGACTCCTGTTCCAGGCCCGGAGAACGCTTCCCGGCGGCAGAACACCTTTCTCCCGGCGCCCGACAACCCTTTTCTGCTGCCCGACAGCTTTGTCCTGCAACCGAACAACGCTGTCCGGCGTCCGGCAAAAGGTTTTCTGTTGCCGGACAAGGCTTCCGGGTTACTGGAAGAACCCGATGGGCTCGCCGCGCAGACCGTTGCGGTCCGGAGCGATCAAGTCGACCTCCGTGAAACGGTTCCAGAGCGCCGCGCCAGCCTTGCTGTACACCCGGAGATAGTTGTCGGTGAGCCCCTCGCCCATGCCGTCAGGCGCGGGACGCTCCCACAGGACCATGGCGCGTCGGCCGAGGTGGAGGGCGTGGAAATCCAGCTCGGCGGCCGCCGCCGCGGCGAGCAGGCGGTCCATGCGCTCCTTCTTCTCCGCTGGCTGGACCGGATCGGGCAGGCCCGCGGCCTCGGTCCCCGGGCGCGGCGAGAAGGGGAAGGCGTGGATCCGGGCGAAGCCGGCGCTCTCCACGAAGGCCAGGCTCTCGGCGAACTCGGCCGGAGACTCGCCGGGGAAGCCGGCGATCACGTCGGTCGTCACCGCCACCCCTGGAACGGCAGCCCGCACCCGCTCCAGGAGGCGGCCGTAGGATTCCGCCGTATAGGGGCGCCGCATGCGCCGCAGGGTCGCGGTCGCGCCGCTCTGGAGGGAGAGGTGGAGGTGGCGGCAGAGGCGGGGATCGTCCCACAGGCCGAGCAGGCGCTCGTCGAGGTCCCAGGGGGCGATCGAGGTGAGCCGCAGGCGCGTGACTCCCCCCTCCGCGAGGATCATACGGACGAGGTCGTAGAGCCGGGTCTCCCCGGAGCGATAGGCCGAGATCTGGACACCGGTCAGCACCACCTCCCGGTACCCCGCCCGTGCCAGACCCCGCACCTCTTCCACCACCTCGACGGGGGGGCGGCTGCGCTGCCGCCCGCGGGTCGCGGGGATGATGCAGAAGGCGCAACGCATGTTGCAGCCGTCCTCGATCTTCACCAGCGCCCGGGTGTTGCCGGACGGCAGGGGGGCGCAGTACGGCCCACTCTCGGCGCCGCTCCCGGCCAGCCCGAGAGCCTCGCCCAGCGCCTCCTCCACCCGCTCCAGCAGGCGGTCCTTCTCGGCGTTGGGCACTACGAGGTCCACTCCGGCGAGACGCGCCGCCTCCTCGGGCGAGCCGCTGACGTAGCAGCCGGTGAGAACCGTGCGCACCGGCAGGCCGGCGCGCCGCCCCCGGCCCGCCGCCTTGCGCGAGCTGCGCGCCGCGGCGTGGGTGACCGTGCAGGAGTTGACCACGTGCAGGTCGGCGGCCTCCAGGCGGTCCACCACCTGGTGGCCGGCGGCCAGGAAACGGCGGGCCATGCGTTCGATCTCCGCCTGGTTGAGCTTGCAGCCGAGATTCGTGAAGCAGACGCGCAGGGAGAGGGGCATGGTGAGGGAATATTAAGCCCAGCCGGCGCCGTTCCCGCTGGCGAAGAACGAGACACCGAGCCAGACCAGGAAAGGGCATGACACCCACCAGGAACCAGCGCCTCTCCTCCGCACTCGCGGCCCTGTTGCTCGGCGTCCTGGGAATGGCCGGGGCCGGCGCGGCGCGGGCCGCCTCCAGCGCCTGGCAGGAGAACCCGCAGTCCCGGGTCCGCCTGATCACTCCCTACCAGACGGCGCCACGCCAGGGCGAGCTCCGCCTCGGTCTGCAGTTCAAGCTCTCCCCCGGCTGGCATGTCTACTGGAAGAACAGCGGCGACGCCGGATTCGCCCCGGTGGTGACGTTCGAAAAGAACGGGCTCAACGCGGGGATCACTCAGGCCGAGCTGCTCTGGCCGCCTCCCCATCGCTTCGACCTGCCGGGCAACCTGGTCGCCTTCGGCTACGAGGACGAGGTGGTCTACCCCGTGCGGGCCACGGCCCAGGCCACCGGCGACCGCCTGGAGATCGCCGCCACCCTCGACTACCTGGTCTGCGAGGTGGACTGCGTCCCCTACCGCTACGACCTGCGCCTCAGCCAGCCGCTGGGCGACTCCGCGGTCCCCGATCCCGCGACGGCGCCGCTGATCGAGCGCGCCTGGGCCAGCCTGCCGGTCACCGCCGACCGGCTCCCCGGCGTCTCGACCCGGGGGACGATCGAGCCGGGCCCGGAGGGGAGCGCATTGCTGAAGGTCTGGGTAGCCGGGGCCGAGGCGGCGCCGGCGCCGGACGGCCCCCAGCTCTTCCTCGAAGCGCACGAGCAATTCGACGCCGACCGGCCGCGCCATCGCCAGGAGGGGAAGGAGCTGCTCTTCTTTGTCCCGCTGCGGCCTCGCCAGGTGAATCAGGAGCTGCCGGCCAGCACTCCGTTCGCCTGGACCGTGACGGGCCTGCGCCACGCCGGCCGGCCGGTCAGCCTGGAAGCACGCCAGGACGTGCCGCGGCAGGATCTGGAGGCGGCGCCGCCGGTCGCCCCGGGCCATCTACCGTCGATGCTCCTGCTTGCTTTCCTCGGCGGTCTCCTGCTGAACCTGACCCCCTCGGTGCTGGCGCTCCTGGTGCCCGCCTGGCTGGAGTTGCGGACCGCGCCCTCCCGCTCCGCGCCAGCCGCCGTGGCGGCCGGGATCCTTGCCCTGTCCTGGGGGACGGCCTTCCTCGCCACCGCCGCCCACCGCGCCGGCTGGCCGGCCGGCTGGGGATCGCAGCTCCAGGAGCCCGCGGCCGCTACCCTGCTGGCGGTGGCCGCGGCCTGGGTGGCCCTGAACCTGTGGGGGCTCGTCGGAGCTCCGCTGGCTCGTGACGGCGAATCGAAGGCCGGCGGCGGACGCTGGCTCCTTGCCGGCCTGCTCACGCCGCTCCTCGCCTACGCCTGGATCCTCCCCGTTCTGACCAACCCGGTCGGCTTCGCCGCCGACCGCGGGCTGGCGGCGAGCCTCGCGGTGTTCACCGCGGTCGGGCTCGGCCTCGCCGCCCCCTACCTGGCTCTGGCCGTGCGGCCGGGGGACGCCGGGGAGCCGGTGCCCTGGCCCCCCTCGTGGTCGACTCCGTTGCGCGAGGCTCTCGGCTTCGCCGCCGCCGCCGGCACCTTCTGGCTGCTCTACGCCCTGGCGCGGCAGGTGAGCCCCGAAGGTCTCGCCTGGATCGAGCTGGCGCTCCTCGCCATGGCCCTGTTCGCCTGGCTTCGCCAACGTCTCCACAACCGGGCGGTCCGGCGGACTCCGTTAAAATTCACGCTGGCGGCGGGCCTGTTGGTCTGCGCCGCCCTGGCCCTCTGGCTGGCCGATCGCAATCGGCTCACACCGAGACCCACCGGCACCCCGGCGCAGGCAGCCCTGCAGGCCGCGGGAGAGCCCTGAAGACCTGTCAAGGAGGATAAGAATGCGCAGCAAATCAGCTATGACCGCAGCCGCCCTGCTCCTCGCCGTCGCGCTCGTCTCCGCCGCCCCCGCCTTCGCCGCGGGCGCGGTGGGCGAGGTCGCTCCGGCGTTCCAGCTCAAGGACCTCAACGGCCAGCAGCGCTCGCTTTCCGATTACAAGGGGAAAGTCGTGGTGCTCGAATGGATCAACCCCAACTGTCCCTTCTCCGACCGCCACGCCCGCGAGAAGACGATGAACGATCTGGCCAGCAAATACGGCAAAGACGGCGTGGTCTGGCTCGGCATCAACAGCACCAACGCCACCCACCGCGATTTCCTCGAGCCGGCCGAGCACCTCGCCTGGGCCAAGAAGAACGGCATCGCCTACACCATCCTTTATGACGAGACCGGCAAGATCGGCAAGGCCTACGACGCGAAGACCACGCCGCACATGTTCGTGATCGGCAAGGACGGCAAGATCGCCTACAACGGCGCGATCGACGACGATCCGATGGGGCGCAACGCCAAGCCCCAGCGTGCCAACTATGTGGACGGCGGCCTGCGCGCCGAGAAGGCCGGCAGCTCGCCGGATCCGGCCAGCACGAAGCCCTATGGCTGCAGTGTGAAATATTAATCACCGGCAGCGACGGCGCGCGAAAAAGCCCGGCACCACGCCGGGCTTTTTCTTTCTCCGCCCGCCCGTGCCTTGACATTCCCCACCCGCTCTCCTTAAGATTGAAGATTCTATTACCTTGTTTTTATGCTGTCCGTTTCATGAAACCTCCGCGAACGAGCGGCGCCCAGCTCGTGAAACGGTTTCATTCTCCGAGTCACTTCCGTATGGAAGTACGACTCAAGGGGGAAAATGAATGATGAGCTACAGCAAGGATGGCATCATGGCGCAGTGCTGGGTGGCCTTCGGCCAGGGCAGCGGCAGTCTCCGTGTCTCGCAGGAGGCGACGCTCGCTCTGCAGTCCCTCTACCAGGGGGCGATCACCGACGATCTACTCGGCAAGTGGGACGGTGAAGCGGTGCAGATTCTCGAGCGCATGCGGGCGATCGGGCGCCTGGCCGCAGTCACCGCCGCCGGCCGCGGCGACACCCGGATCTCCGCCGAAGACGTCATCAAATCGGCGTCCACCGTCCAGCGCACCTCGGACACGGAACGCTGCCCACCCGACACCGGCTTCCCGTAGTCGACCCAGGTCGTGGCGAAGTCTTTCTTCTGGACGCGGCTGGTCCCGCTGCTCGGTGCCCTCATCGTGCCGGCGGGGCTGGCCG
Source organism: Thermoanaerobaculia bacterium (assembly GCA_036263295.1). GTDB lineage: Bacteria > Acidobacteriota > Thermoanaerobaculia > Multivoradales > UBA5704 > DATAHG01. Next base: position 15,597 of record DATAHG010000150.1, read on the forward strand.
CCTTCTTCCTCGCCTACGACGAGGCGAGCGAGCTCCTCGTCGAGGACTCTTTTCCCTACTGGCTTCATTTGGTGCTGATGGTCGTGTTCGCCGGCACGTCGGCCCTGCTCCTGGTGGGCGGCCGCCGCGACCGGCGGGCACTCAGTCTCGGCGCATTCCTGCTCGCGATCGCGGCCGCCTGGTGCAACCGCCCTTTGCGGATGGCGGGGGAATTGAACGTTGCCGGCGCCCAGCTTTTTCGTCTCCTCGACGCCATCGAGGTCGATTCCTTTCTGCCCGTTTGCATCTGGACTTTCGTCCGTGACTTTTCAATTCATACTCTTTCCATCCGGGAACGGCGCTGGATCGATCGCGCCATCGCGATCAGCGCCGCGATCGGACTGTTTCTTTTCTTTGCCAACCTTCTGGCATACCTGGGCCGCGACGAGCTCTCCCCCGCGATGCGGGAATTTTTGCATGAGATCTCACCGCAACGTTCGATGGGGCTCTATTACCTGGTTCTGATCCTCTGTACCGCGGCCGCCTTCCCCCTGTTGTGGTCGAAAGCGCGCTCCGTCCAGGAGCCCGAACAGCGCCGAGCCCGGATCTTTCTCCAAGGCCTGGTGATCGGATTCGGTCCCGTCCTTGCCGAAGTGCTCCTGAGCCTCCTCTACCCCCCTTACAACAAGTACCTCAAGGACCATCTGGGCTTCAACCGCGGCATGACGGCGGCGACCCTCCTGCCGACGATGGCGGTCCCCCTTCTGACCTCCTATTCGGTGCTCGTCCACCACGTGCTGGATGTGAAGCTGATCGCCCGCCGGGCCATCCAGTACGCCCTCGCCCGCTACTCGGTCCTCACCCTCGCCGCCACCCCGCTTGTGGCGCTGCTCTATTACATCTATGCCAACCGTTCCGAGAAAGTCCAAGATCTGTGGGATGGCACGCGCTTCCCCCTGCTCCTCGCCGCCTCCTGCATCGGCATCGCGGCCCTGCGCTACCGCCGGACGCTGCTCGACAACATCGACCGCCGCTATTTCCGCGAGCAGTACGACGCCCGCCGCATCCTCACCGACCTGGTCGACAAGATCCGTTCGGTGAGCGACATTCCCGGCCTCGCGAAGCTCGTCTCGCGCGAGGTGGATGCCGCGCTCCATCTGGAAAATGTGACCTTTCTCGCGCTGGAGGTGCGCTCGAGCCAGATGGTCGATCCGCGCAACCGGAGCCGCCGCCTGGACTCCTCGTCGGAGCTGGCGGTGCTGGTCACCACCAACTCCGAGCCTCTGGACGTCACCCTGGAGGGGGGGCAGAACCCGTTCGCCCATCTGCCCGAGCCGGAACGGCACTGGCTGGTCGACAACGGTGTGCGGCTCATCGTCCCCATCCTCGCCCGGGACGGCGGCCCGCTCGGCCTCATCGGCCTGGGCGAGAAAAAGAGCGGTCTGCCATTCCTGCGCGAGGATCGCCAGCTCCTCCACGCCATCGCCGGCAGCGCCGCCTGGGTGCTGGAGACGGAGCAGTCCTATTCGAGCGCCCACACCCCCCGCCCCTGGCGCCGCCCGCTGGACGACACCACGACGGCGACGGCGCCGGTCGTCCCGGCGACCGACCTCGCGAAAGAGTGCCCGATCTGCCTGACGGTCCACCAGTCATTCATGGTGCTCTGCCCCAAGTGCAGCCGCCGCCTGGAGACCTCCCACGTGCCCTACGTGCTGCCCGGCAAGTTCCGCTTCGAGCGGCGCATCGGCATCGGCGGCATGGGGGTGGTCTACCGCGGCTCAGACCTCGCGCTGGGCCGCTCGGTGGCGGTCAAGACCCTGCGCCGGGTCTCGCCGGAAGACGCCATGCGCCTGCGCCGCGAGGCCCGCACCGCGGCGGCGGTCGCCCACCCCCACCTGGCGGCGGTCTACAACATGGAAACCTGGCAGGGCACCCCCATGCTGGTCATGGAGCTGCTCGAAGGGGGGACCCTGGCCCAGCGCTTCGAGGGGGGCACGCTGACGGTCTTCGAGACGGTGGAGCTGGGGATCGCCATGACCGACGCCCTCGCCCACCTTCACGCCGCCGACATCCTCCACCGCGACATCAAGCCGAGCAACATCGGCTATACCCGGAACGGCGTGCCCAAGCTGATGGACTTCGGAATCGCCCGCCTGATGTTCGACCTGCGCGGCGAGGGGGACCTCGACGACGGCGCGGGGCTCGACGACTCCGCCCTCCTCCCCGCCGCGCTCGGCAATTCGACGCCGAGCCCGAACACCTTCTCCCGTCAGCTCGTGGGGACGCTTTCCTATCTCTCCCCGGAAGCCCTGTCCCACCGGCAGGCCGACGTCTCGTTCGACCTCTGGGGGCTCGCCATCGTGCTCTACGAATGTCTGCTGGGGAGAAAGGTGTTCACCGGCCCGGACGTTCGGCAGCTCATCAACCGCATCAAGAGCGGCAGGGTGCCCGACTTCTCCCAGGTCTGCCCCGACTACGACCCGGTGCTCGGCGACTTCTTCCGCGCCGCCCTCCATCCGAGCCTGCCCCGCCGCCCGGCGTCGGCGCTCGACATGAAGCGCCGGCTGATGGAGGTGCGGTCCCGGCTGGAGTGAGGGGCGGAGCGGGTGCGTCAGCGCGGGCCCAGCTCTTCGAGCCGGGCCACCACGTCGCGATAGTTCGAGTTGATCCCGTAGAGCTCGACGAAGGTGCGGTAGGCGGACTCCGAGTCCCCCTGCGTCACATAGGCGCAGCCCAGGTCGTAGAGGAGGCCGAGGGTTTCCTCCTCGTTGCTCTCCGGCGCCTCGAGGCCGCGCCGGTACCACTTGACGGCCAGGGCGGGCAGCCCCTTGTCGAGGAAGCAGATCCCCAGCATCGAGCAGCAGGAGACCAGGTGGGTCGGGCTCTTGGCGGCGAGTTGGAACTCGCCGATCGCCTCGTCGAGCAGCCCCATCTCGCGGTAGGCGATACCGAGGTTGAAATGGGTCTCGTAGTCGGTCGGGGAGAGGTGCTCGGCCACCCCTTTCTTGAACCCCTCGACGATCTCCTCCAGCGACTGCTCCGAAGGCATCATCAGCTCGTCGGGCTGGAAGACGTCCTCCTGCGAGAGCTCCTGTTCCAGCTCGCCCGCCAGATCGAAGAAGTCGTTTTCCTCGTCGAAGAAGTCGCCTGGCGCCGGGCGGGACGCCGCGGCCGGGCGCTGGCGGCTGGCAGTATCGTCCAGCCAGCTCAGGCCGCCGGTATCGTCCAGGGCCTGGCGGGGCTGAGGGGGCCGGGGAAGCGGCGGCGCGGCCACGGCGGGCGGGCTCGGCGCGGCCGGCACACCTCCGACGCTGAACCGGGTGCGGCCGGGCCGGGAGTCCTGCTCGTCGTCCTCGTCCTCGTTCTCGACCATCTCCCCGATCTCCAGGGGGTCGAAGAAGAAGCTCCCGCCTCCCGCCGCAGGGGGAGCCGGCGCCGGGGCCGCCGGAGGCGCCGCCGGCTCCAGGCTCGGCAGCTCCAGCTCCTCCGTGCTCAGCGGGAAGCTCGACAGGGCCTCCACCGGTGGCGGCTCCAGGAAGGCGCCGGCCGCTTCGGCCGCGGCCAGGGGACGCGCGGCGGGAGCCTTCCTGGCCGGGGTGTCCCCCAGGATGCCGCGCAGGAGCTGATCGACGTTCTTCTCGGGGCGGACCTGCGTCGGGCCGACCGTCTTCTCCCCCTCGAAGTGGTAGCCGGCCGCGGCGAGACGCCTGCGCACCCGGTTCCAGGGCTCCGCGTCGCGCACCGTGGAGGCGATCTGCGCCATGTTATTGGCGAGCTCGACCACCCGGGCATGGCGGCCCTTGTCGAGATGGAGCTGGATCATCAGGGCGTGCGCCCCGAGATGGCGGGGCTGCAGCCTCAGCGCCTCGCGCAGGCGCTCCATGGCTTTCTCCTCCAGGCCGTACTTGGCCAGCACCTCGGCCTCGCTGACGAGGTCCTCGTCGCGGTCGAGGGTCTGGGGGTGGAGCTCGGCGGCGGTGCGCTCCAGCAGGTCGGGATCGATCGCGGGCTCGGGCTCCGGGGCCGGCAGGGGCGCGGGCGCCGCGGGCGCGGCCGCCATCTCGTCTTCGACAGGTGGGAGAGCCCAGTCCGAGCCGCTTTCGAAGAACGACGCGTCGAGCTCCTCGGCCGCCTCGATCGCCTCGGACATCGGTGCCGGAGCGGGAGCGGCCTCCTCCAGCTCGATCTCGACGCCGGAGAAACCGGGCAGGGAGTCGAGCAGGTTGATCTCGCCGAGGTCGATCGCCGGCGCCTCCCCAGCGTCCAGGTCGGCTTCCAGCTCGACCTCGATCTCGATCTCCACCTCTTCGTCCAGGGGCGCCGCGACGTCTCCGCCGAGAGACCACGACGGCGTTCCCCAGACCGGCTCCTCCGGCTCGGCCTCCACCTCGAAGCCCGCCGCGGCGGCCGGCGCCTCATTCCCGGCCTCCTGAGACCAGGCGGGGCGGCGCACGCCGCCTCCCAGCATGTCGGGCGGCGGCTTGACGAGGCTCGTCGGCTCCTCGTCCATGTCGAGGACGAATACCTCGTCGAGGTCGAGGTCGATCTCGTCGGCCGGCGGAGCGGCGGCGGGCCGGACCGGGGCCTCCTCCTCGACCGGCGCGGCGAAGGACGGCTGCTCGCCCCAGCGGGGCAAGGTCCGCGCCGGGGGCTCCTCTTCGAACGCCTCGTAGGTCGATGCGGCCGGCGCCGGGGCCACCGGAGGAGCCGGTACCGGCGCGGACGCCGCGGGCATGGGCGCGACCGGCTCCGGCTTCTTCTCCGTCCGCTCCTCCTCCAGACCGGCGACCTGCGCCACCCGGTCGGCCTGCGGATTGCGCTCCATGGCGCTCGCCAGGAGCTGCCGGGCGAGCGCGATCTGCCCCGCCGCCTTGAGCTGCAGCACCCCGTCGGTGACGAAGGGGAGGTTCTCGGCGTCGATGTCGAGGCCGCGCTGATAGACCTGGGCGGCCTCCTGGAAGTGGCCGTGCGAGATCATCAGCTCGGCGATGATGCGGTACTCGGCGAGCGCCTTCTCGATGAGCTGCTGCTGGTGATAGATCTCGGCGAGCTTGACGTGATAGCTCGGGTTTTCCGGCTCCAGCTCGGCCATCTTTTGATAGATGGCGATGGCCGAGGCGGCGTTCTCGTGCTTGTGGTAGTAGTCCGCCAGCACCTGGTACTGGGTGCGCGCCTCGTTGATCAAGCCCTGCTTGTGGTACAGCTCCGCGAGCTTCTCGTAGACCTCCAGCCGCGTCGGATTGAGCTTGATGATCTTCTTGTAGATCGCGATGGCTTTGACGAAAAAGCCTTCGGCCGTGTACTGCTCGGCGATCTGGGTGAAGAAGTCGACCGCCTCGTCGATGCGGTGGATGCGGGCGTAGAGATCCCCGACGCGGTTGAGCGTGTTGATGTCGTTGGGATTTTCGGCCAGGAGCTTGCGGTACTCCCGGATGGCCGGCTCGATCTTGCCGCGGGAGACATACTTCTCCGCGCTCTGCACCACCTGCTCGCGATCTACCGCCATCAGCAGGGGCTCCCGACGCGCGGCACTACCGGGCGGAAGGTGAGGCGGTGGATCGGACAGGGGCCGTAGGTGGACAGCGCCTGGAGGTGCTCGGGCACGGAGTAACCCTTGTGAGAAGCGAACCCGTACTGCGGATAACGGCGATCCATCTCTACCATCCGGCGATCCCGCTCGACCTTGGCGACGATCGAGGCACAGGCTACGGCATAGCTCCAGGCGTCCCCGCGGATCACGGGAAAGCAGGGAAAACAGAGGTCGCGCAAGGCGACGGCGTCGATCACGGCACAGTCCGGCGACGGACGTAGCGCGCGCAGCGACTGGCACATCGCCTGCCGGGTCGCCTCCAGGATGTTGACCCGGTCGATGACGTCGGCCTGCACCTCGGTGACGGCGACGGCCAGGGCGCTCGCGCGGATGGCGGCGGCGAGCCGCTCGCGCTCCTCACGGCCCAGACACTTGCTGTCGTCCACCCCGGGCACCACGCAACGCGGATCGACGATCACCGCGGCGGCGACCACCGGCCCCGCCAGACAGCCGCGGCCGACCTCGTCGACGCCGGCGATCCGGCCGTACCCCCACTGGGCGAGCAGGTCTTCCAGCCCTCGCAACAGGCGAAGGCGGTAGACCTCGGCGAACAAGGCCGCCATGACCGGGGCCTCCGGGGTCCCCGGGATCGCCTTGCTGGGCACCGCGACTCCTTTCCGACGACGAGCTGACCGACCGCCGCCCAGGTCCCCGAAGAACCCTTAGCCGCGCGGCTGGTCGTCGCGACGCTCTTCGATGCGGGCAGCCTTGCCGCGCAGATCCCGCAGATAGTAAAGCTTGGCCCGGCGGACCTTGCCCCGGCGCATGACCTCGAGCTTGTCCACCGTGGGCGAATGAAGCGGGAAGATCCGCTCCACGCCCACGCTGCCCGAGATCTTGCGGACGGTGAAGGTCTCGCGGGTGCCGCCGCCGCGGCGGCTGATCACCACACCCTGGAAGATCTGGATGCGCTCCTTGTCCCCTTCCTTCACGCGGACATGGACCTTGACGGTGTCGCCCGGCCGGAATTCCGGCGGCGCGGGGCGCAGATAAGCGCTCTCGACCTGCTGCAGCTCGTTCATGGCATCACCTCTTCAACCGACGGTTCCGCTTGGGGACGGTCCCGTCATTATTCTCATTTCAGAATGGACACGCAAGGCACATCCGGCCAAAACCGGGGGTTCCCTGCCGATTCCTCAAGATTCCGTCGCGGCGGCGCCCCCGCTGCCGGCCCGCGCCAGCAGATCGGGACGCTTCTCCCGCGTGGCCCGCAGGGCCTGCTCCTCGCGCCAGCGCCGGATCGCCGCGTGGTTGCCCGACAGCAGCACCTCCGGCACCTCCAACCCTTCCACCATCGGCGGCCGGGTGTAGTGCGGGTAGTCCAGCAGACCGTTACGGAAGCTGTCCTGCTCCACCGAATCGGCCAGCTTGACCACCCCCGGCACCTGCCGCGACACCGCCTCGATCAGCACCATGGCCGGCAGCTCGCCGCCGGACAGCACGTAGTCGCCGATCGAGACCTCCTCGTCCACCACGGTCTGCCGCACCCGCTCGTCGATCCCCTCGTAGCGGCCGCACATCAGGATCAGGTCCCGCCGCGCCGCCAGCTCGCGCACCCGGGGCTCGTCGAGCCGGGCGCCCTGGGGGGACATCAGGATCCGCCAGGGGCGTTGCTCGCCGCCAGGCGCCTCCGACAGGGTCCGCACCGCGCGGATCCATGGAGGCGCCATCATCACCATCCCGCCGCCGCCGCCATACGGCTCGTCGTCCACGCTGCGGTGGCGGTCCTCCGAGAACTCCCGCAGGTCGTGGACCCGCACGTCCAGGAGCCCCTTCTCGATCGCCCTTCCCACCAGGCTGGTGGCCAGAAACGGCCCGAACAGCTCCGGGAAGATGGTCAGGACCTGGACTCGCATGCCTCGATCAGCCCTGGCGGCAGCTCCAGATCGATCCGGCCGGCCGCCACGTCCACGCTCTTCAAAAAGCGCTCGACGAACGGCACCGGCAACCGCCGCGCGCCGTCCGACACGATCAACAGCAGGCCGCCGCCGTCCTCCAGCAGCTCGACCACT
>DATAHG010000151.1:0-8556 GCA_036263295.1 Thermoanaerobaculia bacterium
GGAGCCGGGCGACCTGGTCTGCCTCTACAGCGACGGCATCACCGAGTGCGAGTCGGCCGACGCCGAGGAGTTCGGGGTGGCGCGCCTCGTCGAGGTGATGCGCGGCCACACCGGCCGGCCGCTCGACGCGGTGCTCGAAGATATCCAGCAGGCGCTGGCTCAGTACTCGGCCGGTCTCCCCCAGGGGGATGACCAGACGCTGGTGTTGTTGCGGCGGGGGGCGGATCCAGGTGCTGGACCGGCCCAGGGTTGAAACCCTGGGCTAGCTGCCTGCGCCCATAAAGGGCGCCAAGGAAACCATGCAAATGGAGGTCTGGGTGGGGAGTCGCCCCCTTCAGGGGGCGAAGGCGCTTAGCCCAGGGTTTCAACCCTGGGCTCTTGCCCTAGAATCCGCTTCATGAACCCTTCGAACCCTCTGTCCCTCTCGCGGGCCCTGCGGGTCCTTCCCGTTTTCTTGCTGGGCCTGGCTGCCGCGGCCTTCTCCCAGGCCCCTCCCGCCGACCCCAACCGGGCGGACGTGACCCTCAGCAAGCCGGGGGCGGTGCAGTACGCCATCGCCATCCACGGCGGGGCCGGCACGATCCCCAAGAACATCCCGGAAGCCGAGAAGCAGGACTACCTGAAGTCGCTCGCCGCCGCCCTCAAGCTCGGCCAGGACGTGCTCGCCTCGGGCGGCACCAGTCTCGACGCGGTCGAAAAGGTGGTGCGGTTCCTGGAGGACGACCCCAAGTTCAACGCCGGCAAGGGGGCCGTGTTCACCCACGACGGCACCCATGAGCTGGACGCCGCCATCATGGACGGCCGCAATCTCGCGTGCGGCTCGGTGGCCGGTCTCACCACGGTCAAGAACCCCATCTCCCTCGCCCGCATGGTCATGGAGAAGACAGAGCACGTCTTCCTCGCTGGCCCCGGGGCCGAGCGCTTCGCCGACGAGATGAAGGTGGAGCGGGCGAAGCCGGACTACTTCTTCGTCCAGAAGCGCTACGACCAGTGGCAGGAAGAGCTGGCCAAGGAGAAGGCGAACGTCAAGGACCGCGACACGGTGGGGGCGGTGGCTCTCGACCGCCACGGCAACCTGGCCGCCGCCACCTCGACCGGCGGGCTGACCAACAAGCGCTGGGGGCGCCTCGGCGACGTGCCGGTGATCGGCGCCGGGACCTACGCCAACAACAAGACCTGCGCCATTTCGGCCACCGGCCAGGGGGAGGAGTTCATCCGCCACAACGTGGCGCACGACATCTCGGCCCTGATCGAATACAAGGGGATGACCCTCCAGCAGGCGGCGGAGGAGGTCATCCACCGCAAGCTCAAGCCCGGCGACGGCGGCGTGATCGGCGTCGGCCGCGACGGCTCCCTCGCCCTGGTGTTCAACTCCGAGGGGATGTACCGCGGAGCGGCCGACTCGAACGGCCGCTTCGAGGTCAAGATCTGGGAGTAGTGAGCCTACTCGAACAGCGGCCGGAGACCGCCGACCCCGCCGATCGCCAGGGCGGGCGCGGCGGTCGCCCCGAACACCAGGTCGCCGCCGGTCGCGACCGGCAGCGGCTCCGTGCCGACCCCGAGAACCCGCCGGAGGGCATCGATCAGCGAGTCCTCCCAGATCAGGTCGGGGAGGGCGCGGTCGAGCTGGCCGCCGCGGATCCGCCGGGCGCCGCGGGCCACGGCCCGGAAACGCAGGCCGCGGGGATCGAAGCACTCCAGCGGCTCCAGCGCCGCGACCCAGATCCCCCCCTCGGCGGCGCGGATCAGCTCGGGCTCCGGCAGCTCGCCCGGCATCAGGAAGAGGTTGGTGGCCTGGGCCTCGTCCGGACCGAGCTGGTGCGGCGTCTCCAGGAGCCCGGTCGCGGCGGCGAGCCGCGGGTCCACCGCCGGGGTCAGGAAGACGCCGCCGGCGATCAGATCGACCGGCCCCTTGGGGTTGCCAAGGAGGTCGAAGGGGAAGGGGAGGCCGCGCGGGTCGAGTCCGTCGTCGCGCAGGCCGACGGAGGAATGGAAGACGGTCTGGCCGAGACCCGCCGAGAGCGGCGAGCCGCCGTCGAGGAAGACGTTGGAGCCCAGGGCGAAGCGGTTGAGGAGGTCGACGAGGCGCACCGCCGCCTCGGGAGCCAGGACCAGGGGGACCGCCGCCTCCGGCGGGCCCTCGACGCCGGCCGACTGCGGCGCCTGGCGCTGCCGGGCCCGTTCGGCGACCCGCGGCGCGGCAAGCCCGTCGAGACTGCGCGCCGCCACCGCCGCCCGGCCGCCGCCGGGGCTGCGGCTCGACTGGATCTCGAAGGACGCCCCCGTCACCTCGACGCTACGGCGGAGGCCCCGGCTGTTGACCACGGCGAGGCGGCCGACCGCCCAGCCCAGGCGGGCCTGCTCCCCCCGTTCGAGCGGGCGCTGCAGTAGCTCGCGGGCGCGTCCGGGGTTCAGGCGGGCGATCTCGGGGTCGAACAGCCCGGCCAGCTCGACCGGCGGGCCGGGCTCGGGGATGAACGGCGCCGGGGAGGGCGGGGCGAGGCGCGCCTGCGCCAGGGCGTGGCGGACGGCGTTCTCCAGGTCCGCCAGCTCGCTGGCGCCGGTGCGGTGGAAACCGGTCCGCCCCGACTCGCGGACGCGGATCAGCAGAGTGTGGTCTCGATGCTCGTCGGTATCGCGCCGGCGCCGGCTGTTGCTGTCCTGGCCGCGCTGGATCTCCAGCCAGGCGATCTCGGTGGCGTCGGCCGGCGAGGCGGCGAGCGCCCGTTCCAGACGGGAGAGCCTCTCGTCGAGCGAGGCGGAATCGAAAGGTTGCATGGCGCGCAAGTCTAACAGGGAGCGCGGTCTCCCCCCATGGTCCGGACCTTGCACCCTCCAGGTTGAGCAGTCATGGAGGGGCCAGGCAGAGCGGACGGCGAAAGAGGCGAAATGATCTCGAAATCCGGATTTTTGTGGACGTTGGGCATCCTGATGATGGCGGTCGTGACGGCCGGACCCTCCTATGGAGAGGACGCCGCCGACCTCATCCTGAGTCACGGCGTCTTCTATCCGGTCCAGCCGGCGGGCCGCGTCGAAGGGAGCCTGGCGGTGCGCGCCGGGCGCATCGTCTACCTCGGCGCGGAGGCCGGAGCCCAGCCCTTCCGCGGCAAGTCCACCCGCGTGATCGATCTCGGCGGCCGCGCCGTCACCCCCGGCCTGATCGACGCCCACTCCCATCTCGCCGGGCTCGGCGACGCCCTCGCCCAGGTCGATCTGGGGGGCGCCCCCACCTATGCCGAGGTGGTGCGCCGGGTGCGCGAGGCGGCGGCCGGCCGCCCGGCCGGCACCTGGATCTTCGGCCGCGGCTGGGACCAGAACCTCTGGCCCGGCCGCCAGTTCCCGCTGCACGAGGAGCTCTCCCGCGCGGTGCCCGGCCATCCGGTCTGGCTCGCCCGGGTGGACGGCCACGCCGCCCTGGTCAACGCCGCCGCCATGCAGGCCCTCGGCCTCGACGCGGCGGTGAAGGACCCGGACGGCGGCCGCTTCCTGCGCGACCCCAAGGGGCAGCTCACCGGCGTGCTGGTCGACAACGCCATGAACGCCGCCGAGGGCAAGCTGCCGCCCCCCTCGCCGGAGGAGCGGCAGGCGCGCATCGTCGCCGCCGCGAACCACTGCCTGGCCCTCGGCCTCACCACGGTCACCGACATGGGGGTGGGGGCGCCGGAGATCGAGGCCTATGAGACCCTGCGCCACTCGGACCGCCTGCCGATCCGGGCCTCGCTCTTCCTGACCGACAACGAGCCCCTGCTGGCGCAGTGGTTCCGGCGCGGCCCGGAGGTCGATCCCGAGGCGCGCCTGCAGATTCGTGGCGTCAAGCTCTACGCCGACGGCGCCCTCGGCAGCCGCGGCGCGGCCCTCCTGGAGCCCTATAGCGACGATGCCGGCAACCTCGGCCTGCTCACCTCGACCGGCGCCCATCTCGAAGACGTGGCGCGGCGCGCTGCCGGCACCGGCTTCCAGGTCGCGATCCACGCGATCGGCGACCGCGGCGGCCTGGTCGCCCTGGACGCCATGGAGAAGGCGCTCGGCGGCGCCCGGCCGCAGTCCCGCTTCCGCCTGGAGCACGCCCAGGTCCTGCGGGTGCAGGACCTCGAGCGCATGGCGAAGCTCGGCATCATCGCCTCCATGCAGCCGACCCATGCCACGTCCGACATGCCGTGGGCGGGCGACCGCCTCGGCGACGGACGGCTGGAGCGCGCCTACGCCTGGCGCAAGGTGCTGAACGACGGCGGCCGCCTGGCCCTGGGGAGCGACTTCCCCGTCGAGTCGGCGGACCCCCGGCTCGGCCTCTACGCCGCAGTCACCCGCCAGGACCTCAAGGGCAACCCGGCCGGCGGCTGGCTGCCGGGCGAGAAGCTGACCCGCGAGGAGGCTCTGCGCGGCTTCACGCTGGACGCCGCCTGGTCGCTGTTCCTGGAGCCGGAGATCGGCTCGCTGGAAGTCGGCAAGCGCGCCGACCTGGTGGTCTTCGCGCGCGATCCGATGACGGTCCCGGAGGCGGAGATCCCCCGCGCCGAGATCGACCTCACCCTGGTCAACGGCCGGGTGGTCTTCGATCGACAGGGGGGTGGGAGGTCACGTTGAACGATTTCGTCTGGAAGCTCGCCCGCCCGATTGCCGCCCTGGCCCTCGCGCTCGTCCTGACGGGCGCCGCGGGTCCGGGCTGGGCGGCGGACCGCTTCATGGCGCAGCGCCGCAGCATGGTCGAGGACCAGCTCCGGCCGCGCGGCATCCAGAAGTCCGACGTGCTGTCGGCCATGGAGTTCGTGCCGCGCCACCTCTTCGTGCCCGATACGGTGCGCGGCCAGGCCTACGACGACCAGGCCCTGTCCCTCGGCCAGGGGCGCACGGTCTATCAGCCCTACGTGGTGGCGCTGATGACCTCGCTTCTCGACCTCAAGAAGGGGGACCGCGTGCTGGAGGTGGGCACCGGCTCGGGCTACCAGGCCGCGGTGCTCTCGCGCATCGCCCGCGAGGTCTATTCGATCGAGATCGTCCCCGGGGTCGCCGACCAGGCCCGCAAGCGCCTCTCCGCCCTGGGCTACACCAACGTCGAGGTGCGGGTGGGGGACGGCTACCAGGGGTGGCCCGACAAGGCCCCCTTCGACGCCATCCTGCTGTCGGCCGCACCGCCCAAGATCCCGAAGCCGCTGATGGACCAGCTCCGCGTCGGCGGCAAGATGGTGGCGCCGGTGGGCGGCTTCTTCCAGGACCTCCTGGTGATCACCAAGACCGCCGACGGGGTGGAGAAGCGGACGATCATTCCGGTGCGGCTGTCGCCGATGACGGGGAAGATCCGGGATGGCCACTAAACCCACCCCCCGGCGGGGGCGGCGCCGCCTGGCGCGCGCACTGAGCCTCGGCCTCCTCGGGCTCTGGTGCCTGGGATCGGTGCCGGGACCGGCCGCCGGCCAGCCGGATCCGCCGGGCCTGCCCGCGGCCCCCGCGGTGGACCTCTTCTCGGCCGCCCGCAAACGGATGGTCGAAGAGCAGATCCGCGACCGCGGCATCGTCCAGGCCGGGGTGCTGGCGGCCATGGAGTCGGTGCCGCGCCATCTCTTCGTGCCCGCGGAGGAGCGCGCCCGCGCCTACGACGACCAGCCGCTGCCGATCGGCCATGGCCAGACCATCTCGCAGCCCTACATCGTGGCGCTGATGACCTCGCTGCTCGAGCTCGATTCGAACGACCGCGTGCTGGAGATCGGCACCGGCTCGGGCTACCAGGCGGCGGTGCTGTCGCGGCTGGCCGGCGAGGTCTACTCGATCGAGATCCTCAAGCCGCTCGGCGAGCGCGCGAAGCAGAGCCTGGCCCGGCAGGGCTACTCCAACGTCCAGGTCCGCATCGGCGACGGCTACAAGGGCTGGCCGTCCGCCGCGCCCTTTGACGCGATCATCCTGACCGCGGCGCCGCCGCGCATCCCCGATCCTCTGGTCGAGCAGCTCAAGGTCGGCGGCAAGATGGTGCTGCCGGTCGGCGACACCTGGCAGGACCTCCTGGTCCTCACCAAGCGCCCCGACGGCTCCTTCGAGAAGCGCAAGGTGCTCCCGGTGCGCTTCGTGCCGATGACCGGCCAGGCGCAGCAGGAAGCCCGGCGCGACCCGCGCTGAGCCCTGGCCGGGGTTGAAACCCCGGCCAGGGCTTCCTCCCGGGGCGTCTTCGCCCTCCCAGTTCTATTCCTCTCCGTCTATCTGTAACATTCTGTCGTCTTCGTCGGCCTTAGACGACAGTGTGCAGGTCCCTCTTGGAGGAGAATTCATGCGACTCTGTTTCGGCTCCCACATCTCGAAGGCAATCATTCTGTCCATCTTGCTGCTGGGCCTGGCCCAGGTCTCGAACGCCCAGCCCTACAACGTCTGGCTGAACCTGCCGGGCCCGACCCACGGCTACGTCGAGATCCCCCACAGCTCGGCCCTCAACCCGACCGGCGCCATCACCATCGAAGCCTGGATCAACGTCAGCTCCACCTCGGGGTGCCGCAGCCTCGTCGGCAAGAACTATCTGCAGGCATACTGGGTCGGCGTCTGCGACGGCACCCTGCGGGCCTACTTCCGCGGCAGCGGTTCCCTCCACGACGCCGGCGTCATCCCGACCAGCCGGTGGACCCACATCGCGGTGGTCTTCGACGGCGCGACCCAGAAGCACTACATCAACGGCGAGCTCATCCAGAGCTTCCCGGCGGGCGGGCCGCCCACCACAAGCACGTCGCCGGTGCGGATCGGCAGCGACGTGTCCTGGCAATTCACCCCGGCCGGCTCGATCGACGAGGTGCGGATCTGGAACGTCGCCCGCACCCGCGACCAGATCCGCAGCGCCATCAACGTGCCGATCACCACCGCCCAGCCCGGCCTGGTGTCGGTCTGGGGGCTCAACGCCAACGCCAACGACCCCGTGGGAGGCCACAACGGCACCATCGGCGGATCCGGTGCCAACTACTTCACCTTCCCGGTGACGTCCTCCTGCGGCAGCAGCACCACCAACGCGCTCTGCCTCGACGGCCGCTTTGCCGTCTCCATCCAGTTCCGGACCGGCGCGCCCGGCACCGCCATGGGCACCGCCCATGTGCCTGTCGCCGGCCCCAACTCCGGACTGTTCTGGTTCTTCGCTCCGGAGAACTGGGAGGTGATGGTGAAGACGATCAACGGCTGCGGCCTGAACAACCGCTACTGGGTGTTCTCGGCGGCCACCACCAATGTCTTCTACCGGATGGAGGTCTTCGACGTCCGGGCCGGGGTGAACAAGATCTACTTCAACTATGCGGGGCCGCCGGCTCCGGCCGTGACCGATACCAGCGCCTTCGCGACCTGCCCGTGAAGGCGGATCTCCCGAGCTCGCACTGATCGACTGATTTTCACAAGGAGATTACACAATGACCAAGTCCAAGAAGATTTCCTGGCTGGCTCTCGGCGCCCTGCTGATGCTGGCCGTGCCGACCGTGGCCTCGGCCCAGCCCTTCGGCGGCTATCTGGGCCTGACCGGCGACCCCAACCATGGCTTCGTCGAGGTGCCGAGCAGCCCGGCGCTCAACCCGACCCAGGGCTTCACGTTCGAGGCCTGGGTCCGGGTCACGGCCCGGCCCGGCTGCAGCAGCCTCGCCGGCAAGGGCTTTACGCAGACCTGGTGGGTCGGCATCTGCGGCTCGACCCCGACCCTGCGGTCCTACCTCAAGGGCAGCGGGTCGTCCTTCGATTCCGGGACCGTCCCGACCAACGTCTGGACCCACATCGCCGTGACCTTCGACGGCACGACGCACCGCCACTTCATCAACGGCGTGCAGACCGGCGAACGGGTCGAGCCCGGGCCTCTGCCGACCAACTCGGCGGCTCTGCGCATCGGCAGCGACGTCTCCTGGCAGTTCAGCCCGGCCGGCGCCATCGACGAGGTGCGCCTGTGGAGCGTCGCCCGCACCGCGGCACAGCTCCAGGCCAACCGCAACACCACTCTCGGCAACCCCACGCCCGGCCTGATCGCGGTCTGGTCTTTCAACAACAACACCAACGACTCGGTCGGCGCCTACAATGGCACCCTCTCGGCCGCCAATGCCGCCGTCGTCAATCCGGCGCCGCCGGTGGGCTCCTGGCTCACCACGAGTGCCCTGCCGGACTACCAGTTCAAGGTCGTGATCACCGCCGCCGGCTCGGCCCCGCGCATCGGCGCCAAGGATTCGGACTGCATCCCCGAGACCCTCTGCGTGAGTGGCGCCATCCCGGGCCGGTCCGAGGTCTTCGTCCGTCTGGTCGGCCCGCGCCCGAACGGCTACATCTGGCCGAACGTGGTGAAGTTCACCACCGCCCAGGTCGAGGTCTGGATCCAGCAGATCAGCACCGGCGAGATCCAGTACTACCTCCTCTCCGGCGCCACCGCGGACTTCGACGGCCTGCCGGGCCTGTTCGACCGCACCGGCTTCCTGCCCTGAAGCGCGGCAGGGTCGCTGGACAAAAAGGGCCCCCATCCGGGGGCCCTTTTTCTTTTGCGATAAGCTTCTCTTACCAGATCCGTGAACGAGGAGGCGATCCATGCGTCCAGCGCGTAGCCGGTGGCTGTCTCTCTGTCTGACC
>DATAHG010000152.1:0-5336 GCA_036263295.1 Thermoanaerobaculia bacterium
TCTCCTTGGCTTGATACTCGTGAATCTTCACGGTCGATCTCCTCCGAGCAGATCGCTCGAGAACGGATTCGAATTGGGATCCCCCCGGACGGGGGTTTGAAGGCCCGGAACCGCCGGCGCCCGGCGAAGTGTATCAGAGGGGCAGGCTAAGGATGGAGGACGGCGGCTCGAAGCAGGTATAGGCTCAGACTCACTTCCCGATTTCAGGTACCGACAATCCCCGACAGATCTTCCGAGCCAGCACATCAGAAACCTCGGTATGCCGGGGCACAGTCTCGACCTGTCCGGTCTGAGGATTCATCCACAGGGAATGACTGCCACCCTCACGCTTTAGGATGCAGCCATTCCGACGGAGATGCCTCAAAAGCGAGGCCCTCTTCATTCAACGATGACTACACTGCGATCGGCTTCGGCAGGAACACCCCGCAGGCCGTCCACCCTTCGGTCCTCCAGGATCAGGGAGATCGCTGAGGCAAGGCTCTTCAACGACTCTTCGCGGGTCCTGCCTTGACCGTTAGCTCCAGGAACTTCCGGAGAATAAGAGATGAACCAGTCGTCATCTTCTTCTGTGATCGCGGTAAACTCGTTATGCATAGAGATCATCGCGGCAGAGTAGCGCCTCGGCTCCTTCAAAATCAAGTTTAGGGCATGAGCACGCAATCCCACCCTCGTTTTCTCCAGCGCCGCGGAAGCGTGAAGACCGGCCCTGGCTCCATTCTCGAAGACCTGAGGAAATCACGGGATCTGCGAGGAGGGGGTGCTGCCAAAGCCCCTACGGCAGCCGCAGCACCAGAATCGTCTGATCGTCCTCCCGGGGGGAGTGCCCGGTGAATCTCTCTACCTCGTGCAGAACCATGTCCCGCAGCTTCTCCACGTTCAGATGGGCATGGTCGGCGAGGACCTTCTCCAGCCGGTCGAAGCCGAACATCTCTTCGGTGCCTTCCTTGCGGGCCTCGACCAGGCCGTCGCTGAAGAGGAAGAGGGTGTCGCCGTCCTGGAGCTTCACCATGCGTGGATCGATCTGGAGCTGTCCGCGGACGCCCAGCGGGTAGGAGGTGGACTCCAGAGAGTCGACCCGGCCTCCGGCGGTCACGCGGTAGGGGTAGAGGTGGCCGGCGCTGGCGTAGAGCAGCTCTTTGCGCCTGGGGTCGAGCAGGGCATAGATGAGGGTCGCCAGGAGGCGCTTGCGGGCGGTCTGGTGGACCACCCGGTTGAGGGTCTGGAAGACCGCCGCCACCTCGGGGTCGAAGGTCACCTGGACCGCCAACGCCGACTTCGCCATCGACATCACCAGTCCTGAAGAGACGCCGTGCCCCGCCACGTCGCCGACCGCCACCGCGAGGCGGCCGTCTTCCAGGGCCAGCACGTCGTAGAAGTCCCCCCCGACCTCCGAGGCCGGCAGGTAGGAGTGGGCGATCTGGACTCCCGAGAGCTGCGGCGGCAGCTCCGGCAGGATCGAGCTCTGGATTTTCCGCGCCGTCTCCAGCTCGACCCGCTGGCGCTCCCGGTCGGCGATGCGCCGCACGTGCGGCGGCACATCCTCGTAGCGGTAGACGAACTCCTTCTCGCTCGCGAGATACCGCACGCTGAGCAGGAACGGCAGAGCGACCACGGTGAGCGCCAGGATCGCCTGAAACTTCAGGGCGCCGTCGTCGGAGAGCAGGAACGGGAAGAGCCCCCAGAGCAGGCCGCTGGTCAGGCAGGCGAGCAGCGAGGTCAACAGGTCGTAGCTCAGGAAAAGCGCGATCAGGAAGCACGCCGCCGCGAAGGCCAGGGCGAACTCCCAGACCGTCGGGACCACGTTGACCGGCGGCCAGAAGGCCACGATCGAGACGAGCGCCGCGAAGAGCCCGGCCCCCCATTTGCCGAGCCGCCGCGCCATCGACGACACCACCACGAGCTGCCCGAAAAACGTATAGGTGGTCCCGATCACCAGCACGAACGTGAGCAGCGCGATCCCCGGCCAATGGGCGCTCCCCCACCAGGGATCGAACAGGCCGACCGCGATCGACCAGACGCCGAGAGGGCGCAGCAGCAGCAATCCGCCCAGGATCACCGCCATCAGCACCACCCCGGCGGCGAGCCCCCGCAGGGCCGAGCGCGCCACCGTCGCGTTGCTCCACTGACGGTGGAACAGGGCATCCACCGCGGCGAGCTTGTGGCCCCAGCGCTCGCGGCAGAGCGCCTCCCCCACCGCCCAGGAGATGAAGACGGTCACCGCCATGACCGAAAACCAGAGCATGAAGATCTGGACTCCCCAGGCCCAGGTCGCGAGGCGCCGGTCGAAGCCGCCGAACCCGCCCCCCTCCACCGCCGAGGCCGAGGAGAGGGCCATGGTCACCAGGCCGGCCCCGAGCACCAGCAGGAAGAGCTGCGACGCCCGCCGCACGCCGATCTCCCCCTCGTGATAGCGCCGCAGGAAGGGGTAGGCCACGAACGCCACCAGCAACCAGGGCAGGGTGATCCGCCCGATCATCAGCAGACCGGCGAGCTGGAACACGCCGCGCGCCGGATCGTCGTCCGGCGCCTCCGTCCACGCCGTATAGCCGGTCAGCCGGTTCCCCGCGAAGGTCACCGAAAGACCGTAGGGATAGCGCGGACCGAGGAGCTGCTCCCGGTCGGTGTAGCGGAAGGTGAGGTCGGTGCGCGCGTTGCGGTCCAGCCGCCGGAGCTGCGGCGGGCCGTAGCGGGAGAGATCGACCCCATGCTCGCGCAGGAAGCGGTCCGCCAGCCCCCGGGCTCGGGCGGGGTCGATGGAGTCCGCCTTCTCGTCTTCGGAAACCTGGCGGAGCAGGCCGTTGAGCTGGCCGCGGGTCGAGATCAGCGCCTGGTAGGTCCAGCCCCCGGACCGCGCGCCCGGACGGTACACGCTCACCTGCCACTGCCAGATGCGGTCCGCCAGACGGCTGTCGGCGACCTTGTCGCGGCCGAGGCGGTCGAGCGCGGTCTGAAGGCGCTGCTCGATGATCTCGCTGGCGAGCAGGCGGGTCACGACATAGCCGTCCTCGACGGGAGGACCGAGATCCTGAAAGCGCTCCAGGGCGATCTCCGAGGCCTCCCGGGAGTTGACCTCCCAGTGCCGCGGCAAAAAGGGAAAAGCGACAGGGAGGGCCCAGGCCAGGAAGACCACACCCAGCAGGGCGGCCACAGTCCAGAAGGGGAGGTCGCGCGACCTTCTCATAGGCTTGGGATACGGACACCCGGGGGCTCAGGTTCCAGAGCCGGGAGGAGAGCCCCTCTCCTCCCGGTCTGTCCAACTGGCGCCGGGCCGATCAGGCCTTGGGCAGGGACGCGATGAGGCCGCGGACGGCGTCGGCCGACTTGTCGAGCGCGGCGCGCTCGTCCTCGGTCAGCTCGAGCTCGACCACCCCCTCCATGCCGCCGCTGCCCAGCTTGCACGGCACGCCGACGAAGAGGTCGGAGAGGCCGTACTCGCCGTTGAGCAGCACCGCGCAGGGGAGGATCTTCTTCTTGTCCTGGAGGATCGCCGCCACCATGTCGAGAACCGCGGCGGCCGGCGCGTAGTAGGCCGAGCCGGTCTTGTAGTAGTTGACGATCTCGATGCCGCCGTTCTTGGTGCGGTCGTTGATCGACTCGATCCGGTCGGCCGGCAGGAGCTGCGCCAGCGGGATGCCGTTGACCGTCGTATAGCGCGACAGCGGCACCATGGTGTCGCCGTGGCCGCCGAGCACGAAGGCATCGACGTCCTCGACCGAGACCTTGAGCTCGTGCGCGATGAAGTAGCGCATGCGGGCGGCGTCGAGCACGCCGGCCATGCCGAGCACCCGCTCGCGCGGGAAGCCGGAGACGCGGCGCGCCACCTCGCACATGGCGTCGAGCGGGTTGGTGACGATGATCAGGATCGTGTCGGGCGAATACTTGACGATCTGCTCGGTGACCGCGGTGACGATCTCGGTGTTCTTGGCCACCAGGTCGTCGCGGCTCATGCCCGGCTTGCGGGCCAGGCCCGCGGTGATGACCGTGATGTGCGAGCCGGCGGTCGCCTCATAGTCGCTGCCGCCGGTGATCTGGGAATTGAAGCCGAGGACGGGAGCGGCCTCCATCATGTCGAGGGCCTTGCCGGTCGCGAGATCGCCGGCCACGTCCACCATGACCACGTCGGCCAGCTCGGCCTCGGCGATCCTCTGCGCAGCGGTGGCGCCGACGTTGCCGGCTCCCACCACGGTAACCTTGTATCGCATCGAAAAGTCTCTCCGTTCCGTTCAGTTGCTTCAGGGCAGTGTTACAGGTTCTCGACGAGAGCGTCGGCGAACTGCGAGGTCTTGAGCAGGGTGGCCCCTTCCATCAGGCGCTCGAGGTCGTAGGTCACCCGCTTCTGGGCGATGGTCCGGGCCAGGCTCTCCTCGATGGCGTCGGCGGCCGGCGACCAGCCGAGCCAGCGCAGCATCATGCAACCCGAGAGGATCAGGGAGCCGGGGTTGATCTTGTCCTGGTTGGCGTACTTGGGCGCCGTGCCGTGGGTGGCCTCGAAGACCGCGTAGCCGTCCCCCTCGTTGCTGCCGGGGGCGATGCCGAGCCCGCCGACCTGGGCGGCCAGGGCGTCCGACATGTAATCGCCGTTCAGGTTCGTGGTGGCGATGACGTCGTACTCGTCCGGCCGCAGCAGGACCTGCTGGAACATGGAATCGGCGATGCGGTCCTTGATGAGGAGCCGGCCTTCGGGCGTCTTGCCGCCGTGATGGTCGTAAACGTCGGCCTCGGAGATGGTCTGGGCGCCGAAGGTGTTGCGGGCCTCTTCATAGCCCCAATCCTTGAAGGCTCCCTCGGTGAACTTCATGATGTTGCCCTTGTGCATCAGGGTGACGCTCTTGCGGCGGCACTCCAGGGCGTAGGCGATGGCCTTGCGGACCAGCCGCTTGCTGCCGGTCGCGGAGACGGGCTTGATGCCGATGCCGCTGTCGGGCCGGATCTTCTTGCCCATCGAGCCGAGGAAGTCGATGACCTTCTTGGCGTCGTCGGAGTTGGCCGGCCACTCGATGCCGGCGTAGACGTCCTCGGTGTTCTCCCGGTAGATCACCATGTCCACCTTCTCGGGGTGGCGCACCGGCGAGGGGACGCCCGGGTAGTAGCGCACCGGGCGCACGCAGGCGTAGAGGTCGAGGATCTGTCGCAGGGCGACGTTGATGCTGCGGATGCCGCCGCCGACCGGGGTGGTCAGCGGACCCTTGATGGCCACGCGGTACTGGCGGATCGCATCGAGGGTGTCCTCCGGCAGCCAGTCGCCGGTCTGATTGAAGGCCTTCTCGCCGGCCAGCACCTCGAACCAGGCGATCGACTTCGAGCCGCCGTAAATCTTCTCGACCGCGCCGTCGAGG
>DATAHG010000153.1:0-10343 GCA_036263295.1 Thermoanaerobaculia bacterium
GTCGTCATGACCGCCTGGGCGAGCGTCGGCCTGGCGGTCGAGGCGATGCGCCAGGGGGCCAGCGACTTCGTCGAGAAGCCGTGGGAGAACAACCGGCTGCTGTCGATCCTGCGCACGCAGGTGGACCTCGGCCGGGCCCTGCGCCGGGGCGAGCGCCTGGAGGCCGAGAACGAACTCCTGCGCACCGAGGGGCAGCCTACGGTCATCGCCCAGTCGCCCGAGATGCGCCACGTCCTCGAGATGATCGAACGCGTCGGCCCGTCCGAGGCGAACATCTTGATCACCGGCGAGAACGGCACCGGCAAGGGGGTGGTGGCGCGCGCCCTCCATGCCGTCTCGAAGCGGGCCGCCAAGCCGATGGTGACGGTCAACACCGGCGGCCTGTCGGAGTCGGTGTTCGAGAGCGAGCTGTTCGGGCACGTCCGCGGCGCCTTCACCGACGCCAAGGCGGACCGCGTCGGCCGTTTCGAGCTCGCCGACGGCGGCACCATCTTCCTCGACGAGATCGCCAACATCTCGCTCAACCAGCAGGCCAAGCTCCTGCGGGTCATCGAGACCGGCGAGTTCGAGCGGCTGGGGTCGTCGAAGACCCGCACCGCCGACGTGCGGGTCTTCTCGGCCACCAACGCCGACCTGCGCGAGGAGGTGACGGGCGGCCGCTTCCGGCAGGACCTCCTGTTCCGGCTCAATACGGTCGAGATCCGGCTGCCGTCGTTGCGCGACCGCCGCCAGGACATCCCCCTGCTCGCCGAGCACTTCCTCCACCAGCACGCGGAGCGCTACCGCAAGCCGCTGCGCGGCTTCGACGACGCCGCGCTCGACGCCCTGCTCGCCCACTCCTGGCCCGGCAACGTCCGCGAGCTCGACCACGCCGTCGAGCGCGGGGTGCTGATGGCGAGCGGCGAGCGGGTGCGAGCCCTCGACCTCGCCTTGCAGCCGGCCCGCGGCGGGGCGGTGCAGCTCGACGACCTCCCCCTGGAGGAGGTGGAGAAGGTGCTGGTCCAGAAGGCCCTCGCCCGCTACAGTGGCAATGTCAGCCATGCCGCCCAGGCGCTCGGCCTGTCGCGCAGCGCCATGTACCGGCGCCTCGAAAAATATGGTCTCTAGCCCCCGGCTCGACCAGCCGACCCCGCCGCCGCCCGACCCGCCGGAGCCCTCTCCGGAGCCGCGGCACGAGCCGGCCGCGGCGGAGCGCCGGCCGCGCGGCCGGGCTCTCGCGTTCGAGAACCGCCTGCTGATCCAGGCCCTGGCGAGCGGCCTGCCGGGCCTGCTGCTCGGCCTCGGTCTGCTCTGGTTCGAGGGGCACAGCGGCAAGCTGCGCTGGACTCTCACGCTGCTCGCGCTGGTCTTCTGGTGGGCCCTCGCCCTGGGCCTGCGGGAGCGCGTCGTCCGCCCTCTTCAGACCCTCTCCAACCTGCTGAGCGCGTTGCGCGAAGGGGACTTCTCGATGCGCGCCCGCCAGAAGGCGGAGGTGGACGTGCTCGGCATGGTGATGCAGGAGATCAACGCCATCGGCGAGACCCTGCAGGAGCAGCGGCTCGGGGCGGTCGAGGCCACCGCCCTCCTTCACCGGGTGCTGGAGGAGGTGGACGTGGCGATGTTCACCTTCGACCACCAGGAGCGCCTGCGGCTGGTCAATCGGGCGGGCGAGCGGCTGCTCGACGCGCCCGCCGAGCGCCTGCTCGACCGCTCGGCGGCGGATCTCGGCCTGGAGGACTGCCTGGAGGGGGAGCCGGCGCGCACGCTCAGCAAGACCTTCCCGGCCGGACCGGGACGCTGGGATGTGCGGCGCAGCGCCTTCCGCGAGCGCGGCCTCCCCCACCAGCTCCTGGTGATCTCGGACCTGAGCCAGACCCTGCGCGAGGAGGAGCGGCAGGCCTGGAAGCGCCTGATCCGGGTGCTCGGGCACGAGCTCAACAACTCGCTCGCGCCGATCCACTCGATGGCCTCGACCCTCGCCACCCTGCTCCACCGCGAGCCCCGGCCGGAGGACTGGCAGGAGGACATGGGGCGCGGCCTGGAGATCATCGGCGAGCGCTCCGGCGCGCTGATCCGCTTCATGGCCGCCTACGCGCGGCTCGCCCGCCTCCCCCCACCGCGGCTGGCGCCGATCGAGCTGTCCGCCCTGATCCGGCGGGCCGCCGCCCTGGAGACCCGCATGCCGGTCTACGTCGAGCGCGGGCCGCACGTCCCCCTGCTCGGCGACGCCGACCAGATCGAGCAGCTTCTGATCAATCTGATCCGCAACGCGGTGGACGCCTCGCTCGCCACCCTCGGCGGGGTGGGGATCGGCTGGCGTCTCAACGGCGCCTGGGTCGAGGTGCGGGTGGAGGACGAGGGGCACGGGCTGTCCAACACCGACAACCTGTTCGTGCCGTTCTACACCACCAAGCCGGGCGGCAGCGGCATCGGCCTCGCGCTGTCGCGCCAGATCGCCGAGGGGCACGGCGGCAGCCTCACCCTGGAGAACCGCCACCCCGAGCCGGGCTGCGAGGCGCTCCTGCGCCTCCCGCTGGAACCCGCCGCTTCCTAGACGCAAAAAAAGAGGGCGCCCCGCGCGGGGCGCCCTCCTCAGTCCGGCGGACGGACGATCCTCAGTCGAGCGACTTGAGGACCTCCTTGGCGGCGGTGGCGTCGGGGTCGTTCGGCGCCATCGTGAGGAACTTCTGGATGTTCTCCTTGGCTTCCTTGACCTTGCCGTCGCTGGCGTAGGTCAGGCCCAGCAGGTAGTAGGCCTTGGCGTAGTTGGGATCGGCCGCGATGACGCGCTCGAAGGCGGCCTTGGCGTCGGCCACGCTGCCGGCGTTGAACAGGGTGACCCCCTGCTTGAACGTGGCCTCGGGCGTCTGGTTGCCGCTGGCGCCCTTCATCGCCGCCTGGGCCGCCGCGGCGCCCGCCTTGTCACCCGCCGCCTTGAGGGCTTCGTAACGGATGGTCAGCGCCTCCAGGTTCTGGGGCTCGCGCTGCAGCAGGGTTTCGGCGGCCGCCACGGCGGCCTTGTAGTCCTTGCGCCGCAGGTACTGGTTGGCCACGGCGATGTAGGCCGGCGTCAGGGTCGGATCGACCTCGGACGCCCGCTTGAAGTAGTTGATGGCGTCGTCGGACTTGTTCTCGCGCACCAGCTCGGCGCCGGTATTGAAGAACCGCTTGGCGATCTCCGGGCTGGGACTGGCCTTGGCCGCGGCTTCGAGCGCCGCGCCGGCCTGGGGATCCCCCTTCGCCTTGAGGATGTCGTAGCGCACGAGGATGGTGCGCGCGTCGTCAGCCTTGAGGGCCAGGGCGCGGTCGGCGGCGGCGAGAGCCTTGTCGTACTGCTTGGTATCCAGGTAGAGCGCGGCGAGCAGACGGGGGGCCTCGGGCAGGTTGGGATCGACCTGGGCGGCCTCCTCGATCTTGGCGATGGCGGCCGTGGTTTCGCCGGCGTTCAGGGCCTGAACGCCTTCGTTGTAGACGTTGGCCGCCTTGCCCTTGACCTCCTGCTCCTTCATCTGGGCCTTCTCTTCGGCGGTCGGCTCGGCAGCGGCCTGCTGCGGCTGGCCCTTGACCGGCGCCGCCGGCAGCTCGAAGGTCTCCTTGTAGAGATCCCCGACCGGGATCCGGATCGGCTGCTTCAGGGTGGCGTAACCCACCTTCGCGAAGAGGAGCTCATACGGGAGAGCCGCGTTGACCACGACGACCGTGAAGCGTCCCTTTTTGTCGGTGACCTTCTCCTGGTGGTAGCTCGAGCCCGGGCTGGTGATGGTGACCTTGACGCCTTCGATCGGGGCGCCCTTCGTATCCAGCACCTCACCCAGGAGCCGTCCCTGGTCGGCGGCCCGCAACGGCATGGACCCGGCGAAAGCCAGGCCCAGCAGCAACGCGGCCGTAATCGCATGACGGAATGGTTTCATATGGGTTGCCTGCCTTTCTCGCAGAAGTTCACTTCATCAGGCCCGGTATTCTAACAATCGGCGCGGGATCCGGCTTCCCGCGTCCCTCTTCTCTTCGTCAGTCCTGAAATCCCCGGGCGGCTCCGGTCCACGACTCCACGTAATCCCGGGCCTCGGCCACGGTCTGGAGGTGGACCTCGACGGTCTCGGCGACGTCCCGGCCGTACCCCCCGGCCATCATGACGGCGACCGGCAGGCCGGCCTGGCGGCAGCGCTCGAAGACCCGCCGGTCGCGGCGGCGCAGGCCCTCGAAGGTGAGGGAGAGGCGCCCCAGGCGGTCGCGCTCGTGCGGGTCGGCGCCCGAGACGTAGAGGGCGAGGTCGAAGCGGGGCTCTCTCCCCAGCGCCCGGTCCAACCCCTCTTCCAGAGCGGCCAGGTAGGCCTCGTCGCCGGTGCCGTCCGGCAGGGCGACGTCGAGGTCGCTCTCCTCTTTGTGGAAGGGGAAGTTGCCGCGGCCATGGATCGAGAAGGTGAAGATCGTCGGGTCCCCTCGCAGGATGGCCGCGGTGCCGTTGCCCTGGTGGACGTCGCAGTCGATCACCACGGCGCGCTCGATGCGCCCCTCGGCCTGCATGGCGCGGGCGGCGATGGCGGCGTCGTTGAAGACGCAGTACCCCTCGCCGCGGTCGCGGAAGGCGTGATGGGTGCCGCCGGCCAGGTTGACCGCCGCCCCGAAGCGCAGGGCGCCGCGGCAGGCGCCGATCGTGGCGCCGGCCGACCGCCGCGAGCGCTCGACCATGGCGGGCGACCAGGGGAAGCCGATCCGCCGCGTCTCGGCCCGCTCCAGGGTGCCCTCGGCCACCCGCCGCAGATAGCCGGGATCGTGGGCGCGCAGGATCTCCTCGTCGGTGGCGCCTTCGGGGACGATCAGGTCCTCGCGCCGGATCAGGCCGCGCTCGACCACCTGCTCGCGCAGCAGCCGGTACTTGGACATCGGGAAACGGTGCCCCTCGGGCAGAGGGAGGACGAACTGGTCGCTGTAGAAGCCCTTGAGCGGCATGCCGCGGGCATTGTAGCTGGACGCTGGACAGGGCCGCTTCTGATAGCATCCCCCGCCGTCGAGACAGATCGAGCCGAGAGCGAAAGGAGACCCCATGCTGGCCGAACGGATCCCTGAAATCCAGTCCGCCCTCCGCGACGCCGGAGTCGACGGTTGGTTCTTCGCCTGCTTCCAGAAGAACGACCCGATCGCGCTCACCCTGCTGGGCCTCGAGAGCGAGACCAAGCTGGTGACCCGGCGCTGCTATTACGTGATCCCGCGCGAGGGGGAGCCCCACAAGCTGGTCCACGGTCTGGAGCCGGCCATGCTGGACCACCTCCCCGGCCCCAAGGCGGTCTACCGCACCTGGCAGGAGCACCGCGAGCACTTCGCCAAGCTGGTGTCGAGCTACGGCCGCCTGGCCGCCCAGTACAGCCCGCACAACGAGCTGCCGACGGTGTCGCGCCTCGACGCCGGCACGGTCGAGCTGCTGCGCGAGGCCGGGGTGGAGGTGGTGACGTCGGCCGACCTCGCCCAGACCTTCGCCGCGGTCTGGACCGGCGAGCAGCTCGAGACGCACCGCTCGGCCAACCGCAAGCTCCACTCGATCGTGCTCGACGCCTTCAGCCGGGTGAGCGATTTCCTGCGCCGCGGCGATGAGCTGGACGAGTACACGGTCCAGCAGTGGATCCTGCAGTCGTTCGAGCGCGAGGGGCTGTGGGCCGAGTCCCATCCGATCGTCGGCGTCAACGCCAACAGCGCCGATCCGCACTACCAGCCGGGGCCGGGCGTCTCGGCGCCGATCCGCCGCGGCGACTTCCTGCTCATCGACCTCTGGGGCAAGGAGAAGTCCCGCCCGGACAGCATCTACGGCGACATCACCTGGTGCGGCGTCTGCGCCCCGGCGCCGACCGACCGCCAGGCCGAGATCTTCGGCATCGTGGCCGGCGCCCGCGACGCCGCCTGGGAGCTGGTGCGCGACCGCTACCCGCACACCCCGGTCCACGGCTACGAGGTGGATGACGCCGCCCGCGCGGTCATCCAGGGGGCGGGCTACGGGGAGTACTTCATCCACCGCACCGGCCACTCGATCGGCGTCACCGACCACGGCCAGGGCGCCAACATGGACAACCTGGAGACCCACGACACCCGGCGCCTGCTGCCGATGACCGGGTTCTCGATCGAGCCCGGCATCTACTTCCCCGGCGACTTCGGCGTGCGCAGCGAGATCAACGTGGCCCTCACCCGGGACGCGGCGGAGATCCCCGGCGGCGAGGCGCAGCGGGAGCTGTTGCGCCTGCTGGCCTGAGCCCCGGGCTGTAGCGCGTTTGCAGGTCCCCATGGAGCCCGCCGAGGACTTCGACGAGGAGAAAGCCGGGCTGCTCTGCGCCCAGATGACCCGCGAGCTGCTCGGCGACTTCGCGCCCGGCCTGCTGCTCCTCCCGGCCGCCGAGCGCCAGCGGGTCCAGGCGTTGATCGCCTACGCCTGCACGCTCTTCGGCTTCGCCCGCCAGCCCGGGGTCGAGGGGGAGCGCCTCGCCCAGATCAACCGCTTCGAGTACACGCTGGAGTCGGCCCTGTCGGGGATCCCGGTGGGGCAGCCGGTCTTCCTCCGCATGGCGCGCGAGAACGCCCGCCGCCCCTGGCCGGTGGACGCGCTCGACGAGCTGGCGGCCTGCGCGCGGCGGCGGGTCACCCGGCCCCGGCCGGCCACGGTCGGCGAGGCCGAGGGGGACGCCCGCACCCTGGCCCGGGCCATGGGTCTCGCCCTGCTGGAGAACCGCCTGAACTCCGAGGCCAACGATCTGGCCGGCGCCCTGATCCGGCTGCACGCGTTGCAGAACCTGGGGGAGGAGGTCCGCCATCACCCGGTGCCGTTGCCGGTGAGCGAGCTGGAGCGGCCGGACGACCCGCCGGCGCTGCTCGCCGCCGTCCACCGCGAGTGCGCCCGGCTGCGCGCGCGGCTCCTGCGCTCCCCGCGCGGTCTGCTGGAGCTGCCGCGCGGCTACCGCCGGCTGGGGGTCTACTCGCTGCTCGCCGCCCTGCGGCTGCTCTCCGAGATCGAGGCGCGGGACGAGGCCACGGTGCTCGCGACGCCCCGGCGTCTGGGGCTCGCGACGCGCCTCGCGTTCCTGCTGCGGGCGCGCTGGCTGCGGGTGAGCTGAGGGCGTCGTGAGGGGGGCGCGGTGCCCGATCACCGGGCAAGCTTCTGAACGGCGCGGTAACCTTCTGAAAACTGCGGCAAGCTTCTGAACGGCGCGGCAACCTTATCTATACCGCCTCGACCAGGATCTTCGACGCCGCCCGGAAACCCAGGCTCGACTCCTGCCCGGAGGCCAGGCGGATCTCCAGGGTGTCGGCGGTCTCGTCGCGGCCCAGCACCTGGAGGCGGCTGCCGGGCTTCAGGCCGCGGCGCTCGACGAGCTGCAGGAACTCGCGGCTCTGGTCCCCCACCCGCGCCACCCGGTAGCTGGTGTCGAGCTCGCAGGTCAGCAGGCTCGGCAGGGCGACCTCTTCCAGCGCCCCGTGGATGTCCGGGATCGGGTCGCCGTGCGGGTCCTCGGAGGGATAGCCGAGCATCTCGTCCATCCGCTCCACCAGGCGTTCCGAGACGGCGTGCTCCAGCAGCTCGGCCTCGGCGTGGACCTCGCTCCAGTCCATCCCCATCACCTTGACCAGGAACAGCTCGATCAGGCGATGGCGGCGCAGCACGTGGGCCGCGAGCTGGCGCCCCGGCGGGGTGAGCTGCACGCCGCTGTACGGCTCATAACGCAACAGGCCGCTGTCGGCCAGGGTCTTCACCATGGCGGTCACGGTGCCGGGCGCCACTTTCAGGGCGGCCCCGATCTGGCCCATGGTCACCAGGGCCTCCGGAGCCCGCTGCTGCTCCAGGAGTATGCACTTCAGGTAGTCCTCGACGGTGCTGGTCGGCATCGGGCAAAGCCTATCTCAGTCCGCCGCCGCGCACCCAGGTGGACCTGGACCTCGACTGCGTGCTATACGGCGAGATCGCCTACGCGCCGTGAGACACGCCCGGCTGGCGCGCCTCCTGCGAACGCCGCCTGCTCCAGAAAGAGGGAATCCGATGAAATCGCCCTGGTCCACTGCGGCCGCCGCCCTGCTGCTGGCCGGCCTGCTCAGCTCCCCCGCCGCCGCCCAGCTCTCCGGTCTCGAAGATCCGATCGTGGCCGACCGCCCCGACTTCACCGAGGGTACGAGCATCCTCGACACCGGCCACTTCCAGCTCGAAGGGGGGTACACCTTCACCCGGCTGGGCGAGGAGGAGTCCCACACTTTCGGCGAGCTCCTGCTGCGCTACGGATTCTCCCAACGGATCGAGCTGCGGCTGGAGGCCGGCTCCTACGACCGCATCGAGACAGACGGGGCCGGTGAGCGGATCTCCGGCTTCGAGGATCCCGGGATCGGGCTCAAGCTGCGTCTGACCGACGCGGCGACCTGGATCCCCGGCCAGCCCGCCGTCGCCGTGGTCGCCGGCACCAGCGTGCCAGTGGGGGACGAGGAGCTGACCTCCGACGCCTGGGAGCCCTCCGCCGTGCTGGCCTTCGACTGGGAGCTGTTCGACCTGATCGGCCTCGGCGCCAACCTCGGCGCCGCCGCCCTCGACGGCGAGGACGGCCGCTTCACCCAGGTCTACTGGAGCGCCTCCGGCGGCTACGGCCTCACCGAACGGCTCAGCGGCTATCTGGAGTACTACGGGATCTCGGAGGACGAGGAGGGTGGCCCCTCCCTGCACTACCTGGACGCCGGGCTCACCTACCTGATCCACAACGACCTGCAGGTGGACATCCGGGTCGGCCGGGGCCTCAACGGCGAGGACCCGGACGACTACATCGGCGTGGGGGCAGCGGTCCGCTGGTAGCGGCCGGGCGTCAGTGCTTCTCGCCCGGCTTGAGGGCGACGACCTCGCAGGCGATCCCGAGGTCTTCCAGGCACTTGGTGAGCTTCTCCGGGGTGCCGGTGAGGGCCGGGAAGGTGCCCCAGTGGATCGGGATCACCTTGCGCGCGCCGAGGTAGCGGCAGGCCCAGGCGGCCTGCTGCGGGTCCATGGTGAAGAGGTCGCCGATCGGCAGGAAGGCGAGCTCCGGGCGGTGGATGTCGCCGATGAGCTGCATGTCGGAGAACAGGGCGGTGTCGCCGGCGTGGTAAAAGGTGTACCCCCCGGGGAGCTTCACGATATAGCCCGAGGCCAGGCCGCCGTAGAGCATCTGGTCGCCGTCCGAGATGCCGCTCGAATGGTCGGCGCGCACCATGGTGACCTGGAGCCCGAGGACGTGCTGGCTCCCTCCCAGGTTCATGCCGGAGCAGTTCTCGACCCCCTGCCGGCCCAGCCAGGAGCAGATCTCGTAGCTCGCGACGATCTTCTTGGGCTTGTACTTCTTGGCGATCTCGACGGCGTCGCCCATGTGGTCGGAGTGGGCATGGGTGATCAGGATGGCGTCGAGCCGGTCGAAGCTCTTGTGCTCGTCCGGCGTGGCGGGATTGCCCATGACCCAGGGGTCGATGAGCAGGACCTCGCCGCCCGGCAGATCGCAGCGGACGGTGGCGTGACCGAGGTAGGTGAAGGTGGGACGCGGGTGCTGGCTCATCGGATCTCCTCCCCTGTGCGAGTTCGCGGGGATTCTATCCGAGAGGCAGGGCGGGGCTGAAAACGGAAACGGCCGGGGGTCACCCGGCCGCTATCCAGAAGCTACTGCAGGGGCGGGAGTGGCGGGAGCCACCCCCGGAGCCCACTTCGTGTGCGATCAGACCTGGAACTGCTTGAAGAAGTTCTCGCGGAGCTTGGCGTTGAAGCCGTGCTCGGTCAGACGGTAATAAATCGTCTGCGCGTCGCGGCGCGGAGCCACGAGGCCATAGGCCTTGAGCTTGGCCAGGTGCTGGGAGACGGCGGAAACCGACACCCCGAGCATCTCGGCCAGATCGCAGACGCAGAGCTCTTTCATGTTGTCCAGCAGATACAGGAGCTTGAGCCGGGTCGAATTCCCGGCGAGATTCATCAGCTCCGCCGCCTCTTCGATATCCGGGGTTCCCTCGAGGCTCTGACGGATCTGAGCCATTTCCTTCGACGACATGTTCGGCGCCTCAGCTTTCATTTTCTTCTACCTCCGACGTTTACAGGTAATACTCAACGATTGCCTTCCCCAAGCTCCGACCGCGAGGAGAAAGCGGGCTGCGACTCGCGACACCCGGCGTTGCCCTCAAGGGCGTATCCCCGTCGCACGGCCGAAGGCCGAGCGTCCCCTGGATACGCTGAGGAACGTTAGCTGCCCTGGTCGACCGCCTCCTGGAGGCGACGCGCAGCGATGTTGAACAATCTCGATTATACTCATAGGCACGACTGAAATCCAGTGGGTCCATGATTTTCTCGTTCGATTGTCCCGTTGCGCCTCTCAGCCGCACCTATAGGGCCCTAACAC
>DATAHG010000154.1:0-4769 GCA_036263295.1 Thermoanaerobaculia bacterium
AGCTTCCCGAGCTTCTCCGTGCGCGCCTCGGCCAGGGTGGTCACCAGATCCTCCAGCTTCTCGCTCAGCTCGCCTCCCAGCAGCTCGGCGCCTCGGCGGGCTCGGGTGTCGTAGGCCTCGAAGACGTCTTCGACCTCGATCTGACTCGGGGGGGCGCTCAGGAGGTAGTCGCCGCGCTTGGCTTTGCGCAGGAGCTTGTGGATGACCAGCGGCCGCAGCATGACCTCCAGGTTGCGGGCCGGCAGTCCCAGGTGCTCGGCGAGGACCTCGGGACGCCAGGAGGGCTCCCCCTGCATCCAGCGGCGGCCGATCAGGGCCAGGGCGGCGAGGCCCACCCAGGCGGCTTGGAGGGGCGGGTTGCGGTGGAGCCCCCGCGCCAGGAGCCCGAAGTGCTGGGCGGTGAAGGCGGCTTCGCAGCCGAGAAGGACGATGGTCCAGGTCAGCTCCAGCGAGATCATGAAGAGGAGGGCGATCGCGAAGCTGCCGTAGACCACGTTGACGTTGCGGAGGAACTCCACGTAGGTCCCGAACCCCTGGCGCAGGATCTCCAGCAGGATCCCGGCGAACAGGCCGCCGGCCAGGGCGGATTTGAGCTGTACCCGGGTGAACGGGACTTTCCAGTACATCCAGGTGAGCGCCACGACCGTCGCCAGGAATGGCGCCACGTTGAGCAGGATCGACTCCTGGATCAGCACCCGCAGGGCCGGGCTTTGGCGCAGCAGGATCAGGCTCGAAAAGGTCGCCCCCAGGAGCAGGGGGCCCAGGAAGACCAGCAGCCCGAACGAAAAGATCCGCACCCGCAGCGGCCGGCGCTGGGAGACGTTCCAGATCCGGTTGAGCGCCTCCTCGACGGTCGCGAAGGCCATCAGGGTGGTGAAGAAGAAGGCCGCCACCCCGAAGCCGTGCAGGCTGCCGGCCCGCTCCAGGAACTCGCCGAGCCGCTCGACCACGGTCTTGTCCGAGTAGGGGAGGACCTGGATGAACACTTCCATGCTGCGCTGCTGGTACTGGTTGAAGACCCGCGCCCCGATAAAGGAAAAGGCCGCGAGCAGCGGGATCAGCGACAGGATGGTCACGAAGGCGAGGGCCGAGGCGGTGAGGAGGACCCCGTCCTCGCCCGCCTGCTGGATGATCAGGGCGATGTAGCGCGCCAGCTTGCGCGGAAAGCCCGTTCGTGTGGCGAGGGGGAGGGCAGTGGGGGCTTGGGATGAGATTTCGGCCACGATCGACGGGTCTCCTCAGCGCCATGCCATGATATCTGTTGCGGGTAGAGATCGGCTCCGGCGCGGCCTTCCGGTCGGCCGGCAGCTCAGGGCACGATTCCTGCTTGAGATAGGGACACGACTGCTTTTCACAGGCAGCTCGCGGCTCCTGGGCGCAGTCGCTCTAACCTGTATTCAAAGGAGGCTGACAATGGCCGACTCGATCAAATCTGATCTCATGGAAGGTGCCGAAAAGGCACAGGAAGTCGTCTCCGACGGTGTGGTCTCGGCGCGCGACCGGTTCCAGCGCCTGACCGAAGAGTTCCAGGACCGCTACGGCAAGGTCTCCGGCGACGTGCGCCGGGGTGCCGATCGCGCCACCAGCGAGATCCGCCGCGGCGCCGAGCGCGCCCGCGATACCTATCGCGACGCCGCCGACAACGCCCGCCTGGGCTATGAGAAGCTCCGCGTCGAATCGGGACGCTACGGGCGCGAGGTCACCAGCTACGTGCGCGACAACCCGGGCCGCTCGGTGGCGATCGCCGCCGGGGTGGGTTTCCTCATCGGCCTGCTGGTGCGCCGCGGCCGCGACGACGAGTAGGCGCAAGCGGATCCCAGACCTCGCCGGAAAGCCGGCTCAACGGACCGGAGGATGCAACCATGGTGGAGAGCTTCGAAAGCCGGTCGTCCATGGCCGACGACCTTCTCAACGAGATCCTGCCTGAAGGGCTCGACTGGGAACGGCTGGTGAGGTCCTATCCGATTCCCGCGGTGCTGATCGCGGCCGTCGGCGGCTTCCTTCTGGGGCGCCGCCACGGTCCGGCGATCCTTGGCGCGGTCTCGACCTATGCCGCGTCGGAGATGTCGAAGAACGTCAGCGGCCTGTTCGACCAGGGAGCCGATTTCGGGTAGAGCCCGTCCTGTCCCTGTGCGTACGATTCTTCACATCTCCGACGTCCACTTCGGCCCCCCGCACCTGCCCCGGGTCTCCCAGGGCGTGCTCGAATTCATCGCGCGCCACACCCCGAGCGTGGTGGTGCTCTCCGGCGATCTCACCCAGCGCGCCAGGCCCGAGCAGTTCCAGGAGGCGCGCCGGTTCGTCGACAGCATCCCGGTGCCGACCATCGTCGTGCCGGGCAACCACGACGTGCCGATGTACCGGGTCTGGGAGCGGGTCTTCTCCCCCTTCGGCGCCTACCGCAAGCACTTCAGCGAGGAGATGGAGCCGGTCTACCGCGACGACGAGCTGCTGATCGTCGGGATCAACACCGCCTTCAACTGGACCATCAAGGACGGCCGCATCAAGCTGAGCCGCCTCCTGGAGGTGGAGAAGCTCCTGCGCCAGACGCCGGAGACGGTCTTCAAGATCATCGTCGCCCACCACCACCTGATCCCGCCGCCCAACTTCGGCTCGCAGCGGGTGCTGGGCAATGCCTATGAGGCGATCGATCTGTTCTCCAGCGCCGGGGTGGACCTGATCCTCTCCGGGCATCTCCACCAGGCCTACATCGGCAACTCCGAGGAGTTCTATCCCAAGGGGCGGCCGCCCGTGGTCATCCTGCATTCGGGGACCACCACCTCGCGCCGCGGTCGCGGCGGCGAGCGCGAGAAAAACACCTGCAACTGGATCCGGGTGGACGGCCGCTCGATCGTCGTCTCCCAATACCGCTGGCACCCGAAGCTCGAACGCTTCGCCGAGCACAGCCGTCACTGGTACCCCCGCCAGGAGCTCGATCCCTACACCCTGGAGGGGATCGCCGAGGCGGAGGACGCCTGGAACCGCCCGGACCAGCCGGCGGCGGAGCTGCCGCCGGTGCCCGAGCCCGAGATGCGCAGGAATTGACCTGCCCGGCCCCGCGGGGCGCCCCGCCCCCTGGGATATGATTCGCAACGTCTAGTCAGGAGGGATCGCATGGCGGAGGAGTGGGAAATCGTCAAGATCGTCGGGACCGAGGAGGAGGCCACCCTGCTGATCGGGTTCCTCAACAACAGCGGCATCCCGGCCGAGGTCGAGTCCCTGCTGGCGCAGGAGTTTCCGGTGGACTTCGGGCACCTCGGCGAGGTGCGCGTGCGCGTCCCGGCCGAGCGGCTGCAGGAGGCCCAGGAGCTCCTCAACGAGCGGGAGAACCTGGCCACGGGCGAAGAGGGGGAGCAGGCCGGCGCCGCCCTCGATCCCCCGGCGACGGAAGGGGAAGGTCCGCTCGAGCCGTGAGCAACCTGGAGAGCGGCTCGACCCTCGGCCGCTACCGGATCGAGCGTTTCTTGGGCGCCGGGGCCATGGGCGAGGTCTACCTCGCCGAGGACCCTCATATCGAGCGCCCCATCGCCATCAAGACGGTGCGGCTGGTCGGCCGCCCGCAGGAGGTCGAGGACCGCAAGAAGCGCCTCCTGCGCGAGGCGCGCGCCGCCGGCCGCCTGCTCCATCCCAACGTCGTCACCCTGTTCGACACCGGGGAGCAGGAGGGCGTCCTCTTTCTCGCCTTCGAGTTCGTCGAAGGGGCGGATCTCGCCTCCCTGCTCGAATCGCAGGGAGTGCTGAGCCTCGGCGAGGTGCTGCGCATCGTGCGGCAGACCGCCGACGCCCTCGACTACGCCCACCGCCAGGGCATCGTCCACCGCGACATCAAGCCCAGCAACATCCTGATCGACAAGCACGGCCGCGTGAAGGTGGCCGACTTCGGGATCGCCAAGGTGGCCGGCCAGAGCACCGAGCTGACCATCGCCGGCTCGGTGATGGGGAGCCCGCAGTACCTGTCGCCCGAGCAGATCCGCGGCGAGGATCTCGACGGCCGCAGCGACATCTTCTCCCTCGGTGTGGTGGTCTACGAGCTGCTGCTCGGCCGCCGCCCGTTCGAGGGGGACAGCATCACCACCCTGGTCTACCAGATCCTTCATAAGGATCTCCCCGCGGTCTCCGAGCTGCGCGCCGTGCCGCCGCGCCTGGAGCAGCTCCTGAGCCGCATGCTGGCGAAGGACCGGGACGCCCGCCTCGCCAACGCCGCCGAGGTCGCCCGCGAGATCGCGGCGATCGAGAACGAGCTGCCGGACGAGACGCTCGTCGCCCCGGCGAACCAGTTGCCGGCGCTCGACCAGACCTATGTCCTGCCGAAGCGGATGACCACGGCGAGCCTGCCCACGCCGCCGCCGCCCTCCCCCTCGACCAAGGTGTCGACCCCAGCCCGGGAGGCTCGACCGGGTGGGGATCTGCCGCCGATCCCGCCGCCCCCGGGGGCGCTTCCGCCGGTGCCGGTCGCGCCGGTCGCCGCGCAGCCATTCGCGGCTTCCGTTCCGACCCCCACGCCGGTCGGCACGGTCATCGGGCCGCTGCCCGGCGCCGCTCCGGTCAAGGAGGGGCGCTCCTGGGCGCTGCTGCTGGTGGTGCTCGCGGCGGTCCTGGTCCTGGTGGCCGGCGTGCTCCTCGGTTGGCGCCTGATCTCCAGCCGTCTCAACAAGCCGGCCGACAGCGTGGCCGAGACCACGGAGAGCACCGTCACCCCGACCACCGCCCCGGGAGTCCTGCCGTCGTCCGCGCCGGGAACGGCGCCGGTCCCGGTCCCCGAATCGTCC
>DATAHG010000155.1:0-2723 GCA_036263295.1 Thermoanaerobaculia bacterium
GCCGGCAAGATGCCGGCGCTCCCAGCCGCGGTATCTCGGTTCCGAGACGATCGCGCCAAACGCTCCCGCTACGCGCGATCCTGGCTTCCCGCCCCGTGCATCTCCTGCAGCGACCGCACCGAGAGCCCATCCTTGCGCAACGCCGCGATGCCCTGGACGGCCGCCATCGCGCCCGACAGGGTCGTGATGCAGGGAACGTCGTGCTTCAAGGCGGTGCGGCGGATCTCGCCGTCGTCCTCGTGGGAGGCGCGGCCGAGGGGGGTGTTCACCACCAGGACGATCTCGCCGTTGATCAGGTGGTCCACGATGTGGGGGCGGCCCTCGTGGACCTTCTGGACCGTCCGCACAGCGAGGCCCTGGCCATTCAGGAAGGCCGCGGTGCCGGCGGTCGCCACCAGCTCGAAGCCCAGCTCGGCGAGGCCCCGGGCGACCGGCGTCAGGGCCGGCTTGTCCTGGTCGTGGACCGAGAGAAACGCCGCCCCCTCGGTCGGCAGACGGTGGCCGGCGCCCATCCAGGCCTTGGCGAAGGCGTTGCCGAAGTTGAGGCTCGCGCCCATGACCTCGCCGGTCGACTTCATCTCCGGCCCGAGCACCGGGTCCACCCCCGGGAAGCGGCGGAACGGGAAGACCGGCGCCTTCACGAAGACGCCCGGCACCCGCGGCTCCTCGGTGAAGCCCAGCTCCTCCAGGGTCTTGCCGGCCATCACCTGCACCGCGATCTTGACCAGCGGCACCCCCACCGCCTTGGCGATGAACGGCACCGTCCGCGAGGCGCGCGGGTTGACCTCCAGGACGTAGATCCGGCCGTCCTTGAGGGCGAACTGGACGTTCATCAGGCCGATCACCCCGAGCCGCAGGGCGAGGCGGCGCGCGATGTCCCGCATCACGTCGAGGTCGGCCTGGGAGACCCGGTACGGCGGCAGCACCGCCACCGAGTCGCCGGAGTGGATGCCGGCCTCCTCGATGTGCTGGAGGATGCCGGCCACCACGGCCTGCTTGCCGTCGGCGATCAGGTCGAGGTCCACCTCGAAGGCGTCTTCGAGGAAGCGGTCGAGCAGGACCGGATGGCCCGGGGAGACCTCGGCGGCCTCGCGCATGTAGCGGTCCAGGGTCGATTCGTCGTAGCAGATCGCCATGGCCCGGCCGCCCAGCACATAGCTCGGCCGCACCACCACGGGGAAGCCGATGCGGCCCGCCACCTCGACCGCCTCGTCGAGGGAGGTGGCGGTGCCGTTCTCGGGCTGCAGGATCCCCTCCTCGGCCAGGAGGTCGCCGAAGCGGCGGCGGTCCTCGGCGAGGTCGATCGCCTCGGGCGGCGTCCCCCAGATCGGCACCCCGGCGGCGGCGAGGCCGCGGGCCAGCTTGAGCGGCGTCTGGCCGCCGAGCTGCACGATCACCCCGGCCGGACGCTCGTTCTCGATCACCGCCAGCACGTGCTCGTGGGTGAGGGGCTCGAAATAGAGGCGGTCCGAAGTGTCGTAGTCGGTCGAGACCGTCTCGGGGTTGCAGTTGATCATCACCGTCTCCACCCCCAGGTCTTCGAGGGCGAAGGCGGCGTGGACGCAGCAGTAGTCGAACTCGATCCCCTGGCCGATGCGGTTGGGGCCGGAGCCCAGGATGACCACCTTGCGGCGGTCGTCGGGCTCGCTCTCGTCCTCTTCCCCCACCGTCGAGTAGAGGTAGGGGGTGGTGGCCGGGAACTCGGCGGCGCAGGTGTCCACCCGCTTGTAGACCCGGCGGATCTTCGCCTCGGCGAGCTTCGCCTTGAGATCCTTGGCGTCGCAATGCAGGAGGGAGGCGATCCGGGCGTCGGTCAGGCCGTCCTGCTTGGCGCGGCGCAGCAAGGGAGTCGGCGCGGACGCCAGGTCCCAGCAGGCCAGCTCGGCCTCCAACTCGACGATCGCCTGGATCTCGCGCAGGAACCAGGGGTCGATGTGGGAGACCCGGGAGACCTCCTCCGGGGTCCAGCCCTGGCGCAGGGCCGCAAACACCGCGAACAGGCGCTGCCAGTTGGGCACGGCGAGCTGCTGGCGCAGGCGGACCGGGTCCGACATCTTGCGCTCGCGCGAGGCGATGTCGCCGTCCAGCTCCAGGGAGGAGAGCCCCTTCATCAGGGCCTCGCGGAAGGTGGCGCCGATCGCCATCACCTCGCCGACCGACTTCATCGAGGTGCCGAGCGTGGTGGGCGAGGCCGGGAACTTCTCGAAGGCCCAGCGCGGGATCTTCACCACCGTGTAGTCGAGGGTGGGCTCGAAGGCCGCGTAGGTCTTGCCGGTGATGTCGTTGGCGATCTCGTCGAGGGTGTAGCCCACCGCGAGCAGGGCGGCGATCTTGGCGATCGGGAAGCCGGTCGCCTTGGAGGCAAGGGCCGAGCTGCGCGAGACGCGGGGGTTCATCTCGATGACCACCCGGTCGCCGGTCCGGGGGTCCACCCCGAACTGGATGTTCGAGCCGCCGGTCGCGACGCCGACCCGCCGGATGACCTGGAAGGCCTCGTCGCGCATGGCCTGGTATTCGCGGTCCGACAGGGTCTGCTGGGGGGCGACGGTGATCGAGTCGCCGGTGTGGACACCCATGGCGTCGAAGTTCTCGACCGAGCAGACGACGATGGCGTTGTCGGCCGTGTCGCGCATGACCTCCAGCTCGAACTCCTTCCAGCCGAGGACCGACTGCTCGATCAGCACGCTGTGGGTCGGGCTCGCCTGGAGGGCGGCGGCCACGAC
>DATAHG010000156.1:0-2751 GCA_036263295.1 Thermoanaerobaculia bacterium
ACCCCTGCGCTATAGGCTTCGACGCTGCCGCCGTGCTGCTCGACCAGGCGGCGCACCACCGTCAGTCCGATCCCCAGCCCTCCCCGCCCCCGGTCGTAGATGCGTTCCGCCTGCACGAACAGGTCGAAGACCAGCGGCAACGTCTCCGGGGCCATG
This sequence comes from Thermoanaerobaculia bacterium, assembly GCA_036263295.1. Classification (GTDB taxonomy): domain Bacteria; phylum Acidobacteriota; class Thermoanaerobaculia; order Multivoradales; family UBA5704; genus DATAHG01. Next base: position 157 of record DATAHG010000156.1, read on the forward strand.
CCGATGCCGTCGTCGCGCACCCGCACCACGATCTCTCCAGCGGATCCATTCTGCCGGGCCAGTTCGGCGGCCACCCAGAGATGGCCCCCCTGGGGGCTGAACTTGGAGGCATTGCTCAGCAGGTTGCCAAAGATCTGTTCCAGGCGGACGGGGTCGGCGTCGAGATAGACCGGCCCGTCCGGCAGAGTCAGCTCCAGCTCCTGGCCGCGCCCCTCCCGGACGGGCCGGGTCAGCTCCACCACCTCCCGGAGAGTCGCCGCCACCTCGAGCCGCTCCTTGCGCAGGCGAACCTCGCCCCGGGTGATGCGCGACACGTCGAGCAGATCCTCGATCAATCGGGCCATGTTCTCGACCTGCCGGTTGATCGTGTCCCGGGCCCGGCCGAGCGCGCTGGCGTCGGCGTTGGGGCTGTCCAGCACCTGGGCGGCAAAGCGCAGCGGCGCCAGGGGGTTACGCAGCTCGTGGGCCAGCAGGGCCACGAACTCGTCCTTGGCGCGGTCGGCCGCGGCCAGCTCCTCGATGCGCTGGTTCAGAGCGGCCTCCAGTTGCTTGCGCAAGGTGATGTCTTCCATGGCCAGCAGAGTCAACGAGCTCTGGCCGCCCGGCTGAAAGAGCCGCCGGGCATTGAGCAGCATGGTCTTCCGGCCCAGGTGCTTGAGCTCCTGCTCCACCTCGTAGCCTTCCAGGCCGCCTTCCTCAGAATGAATTCCTTCCAGGAGCCGGCGCAGCTCGGGGATATTCCATTCCCCGTCTCCGAGATCGTATAAATAATGGCGTTCCGTCTCTTCGGGCGTCCGGTTGAAGGTGCGATAAAAAGATTGGCTCGCCGTCTGCACACACAGCTCCGCGTCCAGCACCAGCAGGGGCTCGCGCAACGTCGCCACGATACTTTCGGAATATTCGCGAGCCCGCCGCAGCAGGTCGATGTCGACCAGCAGGATCACCGCGCCCTCGATCCTGTTCTCCAGAGTCCTGTAGGGCTGGATCCGCAACGAGTACCACAGGCCGTTCTTGTCCTGGACCTCGCACTCCCGCATGCTGGCCCTGGCAATCACCTCGGCCAGCAACGGCCCCAGATCGGGAACATTCAAATTGAGCTTGAGGTCGTCGACCGGCCGGCCGATGTCGGAAGGGATCAGGTTGAGAACCTTTTCCGCCATCGGCGTAAAGCGCCGGACGCACAGGTTGGGCCCGACGATGACGATGGCCATCTGGATGCTGCTGAGGAGGTTGAACAGATCATTGTTGAGCAGGCTCAGCTCCGTGTTGCGGTTCTGCAACTCGTCGTTGACCGTGGCGAGCTCTTCGTTGCTCGACTGGATCTCCTCCTTGGAAGTCTCCAGCTCCTCGTTGATGCTCTGCAGCTCCTCGTTGGCCGACTGCACCTCCTCATTGGCCGACTGCAACTCTTCGTTGGCGGCCTCCTGCTGCTCGATCACTGCCTGCAGGTACTCGCGGGTCGCGGTCAGCTCCTGCGCCAGGCGGGAATTCTCGTTCAGGGCGGCCGCGTCCATGGCGGCGACCGCCTTGGCCCGCGACTGCCGGGCCTTGACCCGGCCTCCCAACTCTCTCCCCTCAGGGGGCTCTTCGAAAAGGACCAGGAAGCCGCCGTTGCCCCCCGCGCCGTTCTTGACAGGAACCACCTCCAGATTGAATTTCAGGATGCCGCCCTCGAAATCCAGTTGCAAGCCCTCCTCGTGGACCGCGGTGTCCTCCTTCCGGGCTTTCTTGACCGCGGACCGCAGCACCGCGGCGAGCCCCTGCCGCGCCATCCGGAGCAGATTCAGGCTGGCCTTGCCCGGCGCCGGCGCCAGATACGGCCCGGTGTCGCCGCGGAACTGCAGGATCTCCAGATCGCCGTCGACCAGAACGCTGGGCGGGACGTATCTCGCCAGGAGAATGCGGTCGGCCTCTTTCTGCAGCTCGGTCCCGGCCGCCGGCGCGCGGCCCGAGGCCGGGCTCGGTTGGTCGCGGCCGCCGGGGAAAGACTCGGCGGGCTTGCCGAAAGTCACCCGCCGGGTGGAAGGTTTCTTGAGATAGCTCTTCTGCTTCGCGTCCGCCACCTCGAACAGATCGCGGTAGGAGCCGATCGTCTCGGACCCCCCGAGCAAGAGAAAACCGGCCGGCTTCAGGGCATAGTGCAGGAGCGGCACGACCTTCTGCTGCAAGCTCGGCTCCAGGTAGATGAGCAGGTTGCGGCAACTGATCAGGTCCATCTGGGAGAACGGCGGATCGGTCAGCACATTGTGCCGGGCGAAGACGCACATGTCGCGGATCGTCTTGCTGATCCGGTAGCTGCCGTCGACCTCGGCGAAGAAACGCCGCAGGCGCTCCGGTGAGACATCGTTGGCGATGCTCTTCGGGTAGATGCCCGCGCGGGCCTTCTCGATGCCCGCCCCGTTGAGGTCGGTGGCGAAGACCTGGATCGGCAGAGGGCTGCCCCGGACCTCGGCAAGCTCGGCGCAGGCGATCGCGACCGAGTAGGCCTCCTCGCCGGTCGAGCACGCCACCACCCAGACCCGCAGCGGCTCGTGGCGGGAGCGGTCCTTGAACAGCTTCGGCAGGACCGTGGCCTGGAGCGCCTCGAACGTCTCC
>DATAHG010000157.1:0-5174 GCA_036263295.1 Thermoanaerobaculia bacterium
GCCCGCGAGGCGGGGGTGCGGAAGATCATCCTGGCCTCGTCCTCCTTCGTGTATGGCAATGTGGACGAGGACCGTCTGCCGCTCACCGAGGAGCATCCGACTCAGCCGGTGTCCCCCTATGCGGTGTCCAAGGTCGCGACCGAGAATTACCTCCTGTACTTCCACCGCACCTTCGGCCTGCCGGCGACGATCTTCCGTTACGGCACCACCTATGGCCCGCGGCAGGCTGGGGGCGCGTTGGCCGATTACGTCCGCCAGATCGCGGCGGGGCGCAGCGCCGAGATGTATGGCGACGGCCGCCTGACCCGCGACTACACCTATGTGTCGGACGTGGTGCGGGCCAATCTCCTGGCTTTTGAGACGGAGGCCGCCAACGGCGAGATCCTCAATCTCGGCGCGGACCGCGAGACCGCCCTCGTGGATCTCTATGCGACCGTGGCGCGCCTGCTCGGCCGCCCCGACAACCGGCCGGAATTCCTGCCGGCCCGGGCCGGCGACATCCGCCGCTTCCGGGTCTCGAACGCCCGGGCCCGCCGCTTGCTCGGCTGGGAGCCCACCGTCTCGCTGGAAGAGGGGCTGCGCGAGACCCTCCGTTATCAGGGGCTGATCCCGAATGAATGAAACCTCGCCGGGAAGCCGGCCGACGATCTCGCTGGTCATGGCTCTGCGCAATGAGCGCGGCGGGGTCGAGGCCATCTTTCGCGACCTTGAAGCCCTCACCGACGATTCAATCGAAATGATTTTCGTCGAGGGGGGCTCGACCGACGGCACCTATGAGGAGATCGAGCGCCTGGCCGCGCTCCCCTGGCGCCACCGGGTCACCCTGCTCCGGCAGGACGGCGTCGGCAAGAAGGACGCCGTGGTAAAGGGGCTCAAGCACGCGCAAGGCGATCTGGCCTTCGTCTACGACGCCGACGGCGAGATCGCCGGCTCCGAGCTGCCGGCGTTTTTCGCGGCGCTCGCCGCGGATCGCAATCTTTTTCTCAACAGCACCCGTTTCCGGCTGCCGATGGTCAAGCGGATGAACCTGATCAATCGGATCGGCAATATCGGGTTCGTCTTCCTGATGAGCGCGATGACCGGAGCGTGGCTGAGCGATCCGCTCTGCGGCTTGAAAGGCACCCGGCGCGAGCACTACCTGCGGATGATCGAATCCGGTGTGTTCGACAACGATCTCGACCGCTTCGCCGAGTTCGATCAGCTCTTCGGCGCGAAACGCCTGGGCCTCAAGATCCGCGAGCTGCCGATCGTCTACCGGAACCGGCGCTACGGGGAATCGAAGGTGCGGCGCCTCAAGGTGGGATGGCAGCTTCTACGGCGGATCGCGGCGGAAGCGGTTCACCGCCCCACGACCTGAATCTCGGTCAGAGCCGCCCGCCCCCAGGCCGGCCCGGGGTCCGGACGCACCGCAACGACCTGGATCCGCACCGTCCGCGGGTTCTTGGGATTTCCCGGCATTCCGGTGCCGAGGTCCACCTCGGTCCAGCCGTCTCCGGGCTCGGCCGCGAGGTCGTGCGACCATAGCTCCACGCCGTCCAATTCGACGCGCTGCCGGATGCGGTCCGGGAACCCGCCGGGGGCGTAGCCGTCGTGGATCAGCAGGCGGAACGGCACGGTCGGCTGGACCGCGCAGACCGCCTCGGTGATCTCGCCGGGGGGCGGATCGGCTTCGAACGGTTGAATCAGGAAGCGGCTGCTTTCCAGCAGTGGCAATTCCCCCTTTTCGATCCGGCAGTCGAGCGCGACGCGATGGCTCCGCGGTTCGACGAGGGCGAACTGGTAAGTCCGCTGGCTCACGGTGTCGAGGGCGTGGACGCGATCCACCACGGGGGTGGTGAGGAGGAAGGTCGTGGCGGCGAGGGCCGTGCCCAGTCCATAGGACCAGCGGACGGCGCGCCGGGAAGCGGCTCGCCGGGCCTCCGAGAGGCCGAGAACCAGGGCGAGGATCCCGATCGCCGTGACCGACAGGAAGTAGCGCCCCTGCGCCATGGTCACGGCATGGAGAACGACTTTCAGGACCACGAACGAGCTGAGGACGAGGATCGGCCCGTTTCGCGTCAGGATCCCGAGGAACAGGGCGCTGAGGAAGAACGCCAGGATCGCCGCCATTTCCCAGCGCAGGAAGGGACCGAGCCAGGCCGCCAGGGCCAGCGAGCGCTCCTGATTCTGCGGAAGCTGGACTTCGGGGAAGAGCGCCCAGAAAAGGTTGTCCTTCTCGCCGTCGATCGAAAACCGGAGCAGGCAGGAGGCGATCCGCAAAGCGTGAAAGCCAGGCCGGCGCAAGGCCTCGTCGAGCGTCAGCTTGAAGGCTTCTTTCTGCAGGCGGGCGCGGTCAAGGACGAGGTCCGGCCGCACCGTGGCCGCGTAGGCCACCGGGTCGGCCCAGTTGTTGGCCGTGGCCCCGGGGATGTAGGCGGAAAGCACGGTCGTGCCGGTGTGCTTGGTGAGGACGGTGAACCGTCCGGTCGCGAGGTAGCGCTGGGTCGCGAAGAGCAGCAGGAAGAGCCCGGCGGCGGCCGCGAACGCGGCGAGCCGGCGGAGGTGCCAGGCGTGTCCTTCGCGCCAGCTCCGGCTCGCGCCGATGGTCCAGAAGCCGGTCGCGGCCACGGCGACGGGGAAGAGGGTCACCAGCATCTCCTGGCGGGTGACCAGGGCGAGGACGAAGAGGATCCCCGCCATGACCGGCGCCAGCCGCCCAGACCCGCCGTAGAGGGCGCGCACGGCCAGGCAGGCCAGGGCCACGGTCGGGAGGAGGACCCAGTTATCCTGCGCCACCACGCCGGAGAAGGCGATCTGGCCGGGCCAGAGGGCGAGCGCGAGGCCGGCCAGGAAGCGGACCCGGAAGGGGAGGACGCCGCGCCAGAGCAGGAACGGCAGGAGTCCGAGCAGGCCGCAGAGCACCGCCGTGCCGAGGCGGGCCACGGTGTCGTGGTGGCCCGGCACCAGGCTGAAGAGCAGCGAGAGCGCGGTCGGCAGGCCGGGGTTGAAGAACTCCCAGAGCCAGGTTTTCGCGATCAGCGATTCGTGCAGGGCCTGCCCGAAGGAGATGAGCTGGCGGAAGTCCGAGTACGGCTGGGTGGGGTAGCGCGCGACGAACAGCAGGCGGGGGAGCAGGCCGAGGGCCGCGAGGAGGGCGGCCCAGGCCAGCTCTCGCCGGTCCAGGGGAGAGGAGCTGGAGAGGCGGGGGCGCTCCGCCTTGTTCTCCGGAATATCGTCCACGCCGGCCGGACCGGTCAGGAGTGGGCGGCCTGAGCGCCGGCCGCGGGGTGCTGGCGCAGGGTGCGGTGGTCGAGGAACCACTGGTAGGTCGTCTCGATCCCTTCGCGCAGGTCGATGCGGTGCTTCCAGCCCAGGCGGTGGAGGCGGCCGACGTCGAGGAGCTTGCGGGGGGTGCCGTCCGGCTTCGAGGTGTCGAAGACCAGCTCGACGCCCGGCGCCACGATCTCGCGGATCATCTCGGCCAGCTCGCGGATGCTCAGGTCCTCGCCGGTCCCGACGTTGATGTGGGACTCCTCGTTGTAGGCGCGCATGAGGTGGACGCAGGCGTCCGCCAGATCGTCCACGTGAAGGAACTCGCGGCGCGGCGTACCCGAGCCCCAGATCGTGACCTGGCCGAGGCCGTCGGCCTTGGCTTCGTGGAAACGGCGGATCAGCGCCGGCAGCACGTGCGAGCTCTGCAGGTCGAAGTTGTCGTTCGGCCCGTAGAGGTTGGTGGGCATGGCCGAGATGAAGTCACAGCCGTACTGGCGGCGATAGGACTGGCACATCTTGATGCCCGAGATCTTGGCGATGGCGTAAGCCTCGTTGGTGGGCTCCAGGGGGCCGGTCAGCAGGTACTCCTCGCGGATCGGCTGCGGGCAGTCGCGCGGGTAGATGCAGGAGCTGCCGAGATAGAGGAGCCGCTTCGCCCCGTGCTGATGGGAGGCGTGGACCACGTTGGCGTGGATCAGGATGTTGTCGTAGGAGAACTCGGCCGGCCGGGTCGAATTGGCCATGATGCCGCCGACCGTGCCGGCGACCAGGAAGACGTATTCCGGCCGGTGGACCTTGAACCAGTAGCCGACCGCGGCCTGGTCGCGCAAGTCGAGCTGGTCGCGGGTCGCGAGGAGGAGGTTCTGGTAGCCCTCCCGCTCCAGGCGGCGCACGATGGCGGAGCCGACCAGTCCGCGGTGGCCGGCCACGAAGAGGCGTGCGTTCTTGGGAATCTCGATCATTGCGACATCCTGTCCATCGAATGAGTTACAGAGCTGAATGTATCACAGAGGGTCCCCGCGGCGGGGCGGGCCCCGTCAGCTCGGAAGCATGGGGGGCAGATCGAAGCGCGGGGTGCCGCCGGGGCCGGCCATGAGCTGGAGGAGGACGTCCTGCAGCTCTCGCAAATCCCGGGTTTCGAGCAGGAACTGGCGCTCGGCCGGCGAGAAAGAGATGGCGTGGGCGATGGCGGTAACGATCTCGGTGCCGGCCATGCGGTCCATGACCGAGAGGTCGAGTGCCAGCTCGTTGAGCGCCAGCCGGCTGCGGATCACCTCGCGCAGGGCGGGGAACCCCAGCTCATCCTCGTTGCGGGAGAGGTCGCTCAGGAACTCGCTGTAATCGACCCGCATGCGGCGGTAGCCGTTTTCGGCCGGCAGCTCCTCGACGGCGCGGAAGCGGAGCAGCCCTTCGGCCAGCACCAGCATCTCGCCCGGCTCCTCTTCGCGGCAATCGCCGATCCGTCCGAGGCAGCCCACGGTATAGAACGGGGGTTCTCCGGCGCGGCCGACGCCGAGCCGGCGGCCGCCGTCCAGGGGCTGAATGAAGCCCAGATAGCTGTCGCCGTAGCGGACCGCGTCCTCCAGGAGCTGAAAGGCCCAGATCTCGCTGACCACGAAGGGTGCGACGGTCCCGGGCAGGAGGAGAGGCTCCTCCAGCGGATAGACCGGAAGAATCGAGGGAAACTCTGTAGGATTCACTGTCTTCTATAATCCCAGACCGCGCCGCCGGATGCAATGCCGCGCGGCTGCGAAAAAAGGAATGAGCCCATGGATTGCCGCGCCGGATGCGGGGCCTGCTGCATCGCGTTGTCGATTTCGTCCCCGATCCCCGGGATGCCGGACGGCAAGCCCGCCGGGGTCCGCTGCGTCCAGCTCACCGCGGACAACCTCTGTCTGATCTTCGGCCTGCCCGAGCGCCCG
>DATAHG010000158.1:0-3411 GCA_036263295.1 Thermoanaerobaculia bacterium
GCGGTCAAGCCGGGCGAGCCGGCCTGGGACTCCCCCTGGGGGCAGGGCCGGCCGGGCTGGCACATCGAGTGCTCCGCCATGGGCATGAAATACCTCGGCGAGACCTTCGACCTGCACTGCGGCGGGGTGGACCTGATCTTCCCGCACCATGAGAACGAGATCGCCCAGAGCGAATCGGCGACCGGGCACCCGTTCGTGAAGTATTGGCTGCACTCCGAGCACCTGATCGTCGACGGCCAGAAGATGTCGAAGTCGCTCGGCAACCAGTACACCCTGAGCGACGTGCTGGGGCGCGGCTACACGGCGCGGGCGGTGCGCTACCTGATCCTGTCGGTCCACTACCGGCAGAAGCTCAACTTCACCTTCGAATCGCTGGAAGGCGCCAACGGCGCCCTGCGGCGGCTCGACGAGATGCGTTTCCGCCTGGCCCACGCGGTGGAGAAGGCGGACCGCCCCTCAGCGGTCACCGCCGCCGCCGACCGCCTCGCCCAGGACTTCCGGACCGCCCTGGCGGACGACCTCAACGTCGCGGCGGCCCTCGCCGCCGTCTTCGGCTTCGTCAAGGAGGTCAACGTGGCGATCGAGGCCGGCCTGGGCGAGGGAGACCGCCAGCGCGTGCTCGACGCCCTCGCCGGGGTAGACCAGGTGCTCGGCTTCGTCGACCCTTCGGCCTGGCCCGCCGAGCAGGCCGAAGGGCCGGACGACTCCGAGATCGAGCGCCGGGTCCACGAGCGCACCGAGGCCAAGAAACGGCGCGACTTCGCGGCGGCGGACCGCCTCCGGCAAGAGCTCTCGGACCTCGGCGTCGTGCTCGAAGACACCCCGCAGGGGACGCGCTGGAAGCGCAAGGCCTGACCGGGCCATGACGGGTAGAACCGGTTTCCAGGACCAGCCCCACAACCGCGGCCGCGGCCGGGTGGGAGAGGAGGAGGCGGTCCGCTGGCTGCAAGGCCAGGGGTACAAGATCGTCGAGCGCAACCTCACCACCCACTCCGGCGAGATCGACGTCGTGGCGCGGGAGGGAGAGACCCTCTGCTTCATCGAGATCAAGGCGCGGGCGACCGACGCCTACGGCCCGGCCATCGCCGCCGTGGACGCCCGCAAACAGCGCCGGATCTCCCGCGCCGCGGCCACCTACATCGCCAACAAGCGCCTCCACAACAGCCCCTGCCGCTTCGACGTCCTGGGCCTGGACCGTGAAGCGGGAGGCGCAGCGGGCGGGGAGGCCGGAGGGTGGCGCTACACCCTCATCCGGGACGCCTTTCCCTACTCGCCCTGAGGGGTAAAAGAAGTCGGCGGAACCGCTTGACAGCCGGGGGTCGCCTGACTATCCTTTGCAAGCTCTCGCGAGCCCGAGCGGGAATAGCTCAGTGGTAGAGCACAACCTTGCCAAGGTTGGGGTCGCGGGTTCAAATCCCGTTTCCCGCTCCAGTACTTCATCCACCCCAGGGCCGCGAAAGCGGCCTTGTTTGTCTGAGGGCACCGCGAAAGCGGCCCTGTTCGTCTCAAGGCGACGTAGCCAAGTGGTAAGGCGAGGGTCTGCAAAACCCTTATCCACCGGTTCGAATCCGGTCGTCGCCTCCAAAGCCTTCCCTCTCCCTCTCATTCCCGAGTCTCACCCGCCAAGGCGGTAGAGACGTCCCAGGTCGTAACGACACCGACCCAAGGGCCACGGGGACCGCGGGACGTCTCCTCCGGCGCGGTTACTCGACCATCTCGATCAGGAACCCATGCGTCAGAGAGGCCGGGATCAGGAAGCGGCTCCGCCCCTTGTCCTTGAACGCCTGGAGATTCAGCCCGGTGTTGCCGTTGATCAGAGCACGGGCAGTCTGGAGGCTCCCGACCTCGATGCTCACCCCCAGAATCCCCTCACCGCGCTCCGCCGCGAAGTCCGCCACCAGACCGGGGCCGTCCGGCACCAGCAGCGCCACCGTCTGATCGCGGTAGCTCACCTCCGCCCCGCGGGCGCCCAGGTAGTGGACCTTCTTGTTCTTGAACCGCACCTCCAGGCCCAGCCCTTCATAGAAGTCGATCGCCGCGTCGAGGTCCGCCACCACCAGAAAGAGCGTGTCGATCCGCTTTGCCGTGTTGGCGTGCGGCTGGGGCGCCAGAACCGGGAAGTCGATGAACATCTGCTGGACCTGGGCCTCGTCGTAGTCCACGAAGAAGTTCGAGTTGCCCGGCGCGACCGGACCGGTGAGGATGATCGAATTCCAGAGAGGGGAAGAGCCCCCGACCACCTGGCCGGTCGATTCGATCGTGAGCGGCGGCGCCGGAACCGGTCCGACGTGGCCATAGCCCGCCCCGGTCAGGAACGCCATCGCCTGCGAGACGTTCGTCACCTCGGACCCATAGAACGCGGCACCCTCAAAGCTCTCCAGGAAGGCAGCGAAAGGAGCGGTGAAGTCGTTGACCTCGGTAATGGTCAGGATCTCCAGGTAAGACTGGTCCTCGAACCAGACCAGCCGGTTCTTGGCCCCGAGCGGGGAGAGCAGGGCCGGCGTGGCCGAGAACCCGAGCTGGTCGGTGAAGACCTCCCCCGTCTGCTCGAAGTTCTCCAACCGGACCATCGGCCCGACATGGTCGATCCCCCGGTTGACGCCCAGCCCCTGGGCCGCAACCGGCCCCCCGAGTGCCAGGATCAAGGCCAGGGCTAACCAGACAAAACGCATTCCTTTCATACACTTACCTCCTTGAGATAGACAGCCCCCGGGCGGGAAGACCGCGAGCATGCGGAGTCGAAGCCCGGAGACTCTGCCGGGGATCCTACGACCTCGGGCCTCCGGGAGCCAGTCAGGGCTTGAAGCTTGCCCGATCGCCGGGCAAGCTTCTGAATCGCGCGGCAAGCTTATAAACGGCGCGGTAAGCTTCTGGATCGCGCGGCAAGCTTATAAACGGCGCGGCAAGCTTCTGAATCGTGCGGCAAGCTTATAAACGGCGCGGTAAGCTTCTGAATCGTGCGGCAAGCTTATAAATGGCGCGGCAAGCTTCTGAAAATCACGGCAAGCTTCTGAACGGCTCGGTAAGGTTACCCTGGAAATTTTAAGCTTACCCGGTCATCGGGCAAGCTTACGCGGCGCCCAGGCACCCCGTCAGGCCACAAACCCGGCCGGCCGGACCCAGTGCCGGCGGAAGTACTCCTCGATCCGGCCGCAGAGGTCCCCGAGAGCCTGCCCGTCCTGCCGCAAAGCCTGGAGGGACTCCTGAAAGACGATCCAGGCGGCCAGGGCGTCCTTGTGGAGCCCCCAGCTCCGCATGATCGTGTAGCAACCGGCCGCGAGATCCGCCGCCCGGGCGGCTTCCCCCTGCTTCGTGAACACCTCCGCCAGCTCGATCGAGACCAGGACGACCTCCTGATTCAGGTCCCGGACCCGCAGCTCCTCCCAGAGCTGCTGGAAGATGGACGCCCCG
>DATAHG010000159.1:0-5529 GCA_036263295.1 Thermoanaerobaculia bacterium
GTCCACCACCAATACCTTGAGATGGCGGAGGTTCGGCGGGCAGTCGAGCGCCGTGCTCGTCGCCGCGGCCGCGGTCTCCGCCCGCCGGTCGCCGGGCCGGGGGCGCAGCGGCAGGTGGACCCGGAAGGTCGCGCCGCGGCCGGTGCCGCCGCTTTCCGCCTCGACCTTGCCGCCGTGCAGCTCGACGACCCGGCGCACGATGGCGAGGCCCAGCCCCAGCCCCCCCTGGGCGCGGGAGGTCGAGCCGTCCGCCTGGCGGAAGGGCTCGAAGACGTGCGGCAGGAAGGAGGAGACGATCCCCTGGCCGGTGTCGCTGACGGTGATACAGGCGTGCTCCCCGGCCGGCAAGAGGCTCACCCGCACCACCCCTCCCGGCGGGGTGAACTTGACCGCGTTCGACAGGAGGTTCCAGACCACCTGCTGCAGGCGGTCCGGATCGCCCGAGACCAGGCCGGCCCCGGCCTTCAGGGCGGGCTCCAGGCGCACCCCCTTGGATTCCGCCGCCGGCCGCACCACGTCGAGCGCCGCCTCGACCACCGGCATCAGGTCGATCGGCCGGGTATCCAGGCTGAGCTTGCCGAAGATGATGGCCGAGACGTCCAGGAGGTCTTCGATGAGACGCGACTGCGCCCGGGCGTTGCGCTCGATGCTGTCGATCGCGCGCACAAACCGCTCCCCCTGCAAACCGCCGGTGCGCAGCAGGGCCGCCCAGCCGACGATGGCGTTGAGCGGGGTGCGCAGCTCGTGGGAGAGGATGGCGAGGAACTCGTCCTTCATCCGGCTCGCCGACTCGGCCGCGGCCCGCGCCTCGCTCTCCCGCTCCAGGCGCAGCACCCGCTCCGCCTCCAGCTCGCGCCGCAAGGCATTGCGGTCGAGAGCCGCCCGCAGGGCGATCGGCAGCCGCGCATAGCGGCCCGGGAGCTTGAGCACGTAGTCGTCGAGCCCCGCCTTCATCGCCTCGACCGCGACCTCCTCGTTGCCCGTGTTGGTGAACATCAGGACCACGCAGCCCGGGCAACGCGCCTTCACCTCCTTGAGGACGCTCAGGCCGTCCCACCACTTGAGCTGGTAGTCGGTGATCACCGCGTCGAAATCCGCGGCTTCGAGGGCCACCTCCAGGGTGGCGCGCGAGCCGATCTCGCGGATCTCCAGGTCCGGGCTATCGCGGGCCAGCGCCCGGTGCGCCAGAACCCGGTCGTCCGGGTTGTCGTCGATGAGGAGCAGGCGCAGGGGCACGGGCACCTCGGTCAGGGCATCCCCAGGCGGGGGCTCTCGTTGAACCGCAACCAATAGAGATGAAGGGTCTGGACGACGGACTGCAGCGCCTCGAAGCCGACCGGCTTGACCAGGTAGGAGTTGGCCCCGAGGTCGGCGGCGCGATCGACGTCGGAGCTCTCTCGGGAGCCGGTCAGGACCACGACCGGGAGCCGCTTGAGGCCGGGCTGGAGGCGCAGCCACTCGAGGACCTCGAAGCCCGACCGGCGCGGCAGCTTGAGGTCGAGCAGCATCAGGCCCGGCAGAGGGTAGAGCAGACGGTCGCGGTAGTCCCCCTCCCCGGCAAGGTAGGCGACCGCCTTTTCGCCGTCGGGCAACACCTGGATGCGCTCCTCCATCCCGAGCTTGCGGAAGGCGCGCTGGAGGAGCAAGGCGTCGTCGGCACTATCCTCGACCAGCAGGATGGAAAAGGCCCCGGAGCTCACCGCCCCCCCTCCGGCCGGCGCAGCTCGATCCAGAAGCGCGAGCCCGCGGCAACACTGGATTCCACGCCGACGCTTCCTTCCATCCGCTCCACCCCTTTGCGTACGATCGCCAGCCCGATCCCGGTACCGGGGTACTCCTCGGTGCCGTGCAGGCGCTCGAAAACCTCGAAGATGCGCCGGTGGTGCTCGGGGGCGATGCCGATGCCGTTGTCCTCCACCCAGACCCGCACGATCGTCCCTTCAGGCGTCGGGAGCTCCGCCGACACCCGCACCTGCGGCGGTACCCCGGGCGCGACGAAGCGGATCGCGTTGCCCAGCAGATTGGCCACGATCTGGAGCAGGAGGGGACGATGGGCGAGCACCGGCGGCAGCGGCCGTTCGATCGAGATCTGTCCCCGGCGCGCGCGGAGATCGTCTGCCAGCGCGCTGGCCGCCTCGTCGACCACTCCCTCCAGATCGACCGGCCGGAGGATCACCTCCTCCTTGTCCATGCGGCTGTAGGCGAGGAGGTCCCCGATCAGCAGATCCATGCGGCCGGCGGCGGCGACGATCCGCCGGGTGTAATCCCGGCCGGTGGCGTCGAGATCGGTGCCGTAGTCCTCGTCCAGAGCCTCACTGAATCCCTGGATCGCCCTCAGGGGAGCCCGCAGGTCGTGCGAGACCGTGTATCCGAAAGCCTGCAGGGCGGCGTTCGCCTCCTCCAGCTCGGAGGTGCGCTGGACGACCCGCTCCTCCAGGGTTTCGCTCAGGCGGCGGTAGCGGTCCTCGCTGAGCACGAGAGCCGTGCGCCCCGCCCGTTCGCGCTCATAGGCGGAGCGCAGGCGGCCGTTGAGCGAGCTGACCGCCACCCCGACGGCACAGAAGATCCCGATGTGCAGCAGGTCGGAGGTGGACTGCAGGCTGAAGCCCATGAAGGGGGGCAGAAAGAAATAGGCCCCGCCCAAAACCGAGAGGCCGGTGGCGAGCAACCCGGGCCCGCTGCCGCCGTACCAGGAGGCCCACAGGATCGCGGGAACGAAGAGGAGCAGGGGCGCCGCCTCCAGCAGGTAGGGGGTCAGCAGGAGCCGCGCCAGCAGCGCGGCGGCCACCGTCGCGACGGCCACCCCATAGCGGCGGAGGTAATCCCCCCCAACGGGGAGAGGACGGAACCTCCTGTCGGTCGAGATCCAGGCCGAGCCCTCCATGCCGCTCCCCTAAAGCAAAAGTCTGGCCAGGAATCCTCGGCTGCAAAAAACGGTTGTACTTTGATGAGAGCGCAACGGTGAGCGACGCTGGAAGCCAGACCAGGAGCCAAACAGGCTCAGGGGAGGTGCAGATGCGGACAACGAAGCGCGGAAATGATGCCGAAACCGTCAAGCCGGCGCGAGGGGCAGGATTTGTCTGGACCGCGGGCGTGGCGCTGGTCCTGTACTGGGGGACCGCGATCTTCGGGGGCGGGCCCCTCGGGCTGGCAGGCACCCCCGTCGAAGCCGCGGCCGAAAGCGTGCTCGGCTCCTTCCGGGCCTCCTGGTATGGCCCGCAATTCCAGGGCCGGGCGACCGCCAGCGGCGAGCGCTTCGACATGAACGGCCTGACCGCCGCCCATCGCACCCTGCCGCTCGGCACCCAGGTGCGGGTGCGCAACCTGGAAAACGGCCGCTCCGTGGTGGTACGGATCAACGACCGCGGCCCCTATGTGAAGGGGCGCGCGATCGACCTCTCCTATGCCGCCGCCCGGGAGCTCCGCATGGTCGAGGATGGCGAGGCCCCGGTCGAAATCACCGAAATCAATCGGCTGGGGACGGTTCCGACAGCTCCTTGAGGAAGTCCTTGATCCCCTCGTCCAGGCGCTCGCGGTCGTGGTGCCGGTCGAGCGCGATGCGGACCAGGCGGTCCACCAGCTCGGGCAGGGGCACCCCCGAGATCTCCCACAGGCGGGGGTACATCGAGATGCTGGTAAAGCCGGGCAGGGTGTTGAGCTCGTTGACGTAGAGTCCCGTTTCGTCCTCCCCTTCCAGCAGGAAATCGACCCGGGCGAGGCCGGCGCCGCCGACCGCGGTGAAGGCCTCGACCGCGATCCGGCGCAGGCGATCCGCCACCGCCTGAGGCAGCTCGGCCGGCGCGATCAGGCCGGCGCTGTCGAGCAGGTACTTGTCGGCATAATCGTAGAACCCCTGGCTGGGGACGATCTCCCCCACCGCCGAGGCCTGGATCTCGCCGTAGCCGAGCACGGCGCACTCCAGCTCCCGCCCCTTCACCCCACGCTCGACCAGGACCGCCTCGTCGAAGCGCAACGAGAAGCGCACGGCCTCTTCCAGGGCGGCGCGGTCGTCCACCCGCTGCACGCCGACGCTGGAGCCGCCGACGCTCGGCTTGACGAACAGCGGCAGCGGCAGCCGCTCCAGGCGGCGCAGGAAGCCCTGCGGGTCGGCCTCGAACTGAGCGCGGTTGACGGCTTCGAAGTCCACCACCGGCACGCCGGCCGCGGCGAGCTGGCGCTTGGAGAGGATCTTGTCCATGGCGAGGGCGCTGGCGGTGACGCCCGGGCCGACATAGGGCAGATCGAGCATCTCGCAGAGCCCCTGGAGCGTGCCGTCCTCCCCCCAGGTGCCGTGGACGATGGGGAACAGCACCTCGACCCCGGACGAGATCAGGTGCTGGAGGGTGGGAGCCACCGGCACGCCGAGCGGCTCGATCGTCTTGACGTCCCCCGCCAGGACCGCCTCGGAGGTGCCGCGGTCGATCCAGGCGCCGTCCTGCGCGATCCCCAGAGGGGTGACCTGATGCCCCGCCTCCCGCAACCCCTTCGCCACGGTGCGGGCGGAACGGATCGAGACCTGATGCTCGACGCTCCGGCCGCCGAAAATGACGCCGACGTGCGCCATGGACTCTCCTCTCTCTCGTTGCAATCGATTCAGACGATTCCCGACGCCATCCACTAAGCCCGGCCGAGATCGACCCGGCGGGCGCTGCGCACCTCGGGCAGGGCGGTCAGACGGGCCAGCAGCTCCTCCGGCGGATCCTGGTCGAGCCGCAGGACGGCCATCGCCTCCTGCGCCCCGGCGCGGCGCGCCAGATGGATGTCCGCGATGTTGACCCCGGCCTCCGCGATCAGCGAGCCGATCTTGCCCACCACCCCCGGCACGTCGAGATTCTCCAGCACCAGCAGCTTGCCTTCCGGCCGGAACTCCAGCGGGAAGCCGGCGAAGCGTACCACCCGCGGGTCGCGGTCGCCGAACAGGGCGCCCTCGATCTCGACGCTGCGCCCGCCGCCGGAGAGCTTCACCCCCACCAGATGGGGGTAGTCCGCCGCCGCACCATGGGTCGAGCGCACCAGCTCGATGCCGCGGCTGGCCGCGATGCGCTCGGCATTGACGTAGTTGACCGCCTCGCCGAGATAGGGCGTCAACACCCCCTTGACCACGGCCACGGCGACCGGCGTGCGCAGAGCGTCGTCGATTCCGTGGAGATCGACCTGGAGCTGCTGCGGCGGCACGCCGAGCAGGGCGCCGGCCATGCCACCCAGGGTCTCGCCGAGCCCGAGATAGGGCTCCACCCGGCCGCCGCTCGACCGGAACGGCAGATTCACCGCCGCCACCGAGAACGAGCCGGCCAGGGCGTCGAGCAGCATCCCGGCGGTCTCGGTCGAGATCCGCTCCTGGGCCTCGCGGGTCTGGGCCCCGAGGTGCGGGGTCGCCACCACCTTGGGATGGCGCACCAGCGTCAGGTCCTTGGGCGGCTCCTCGGCGAAGACGTCGAGCGCCGCGCCGCCGAGATGGCCGGACTCCAGCGCCTCC
Source organism: Thermoanaerobaculia bacterium (assembly GCA_036263295.1). GTDB lineage: Bacteria > Acidobacteriota > Thermoanaerobaculia > Multivoradales > UBA5704 > DATAHG01. The sequence continues at coordinate 5,477 of DATAHG010000159.1, forward strand.
AGCAGGGCCGCCTCGTCGATCACGCCGCCGCGGCCGCAGTTGACCACCAGCGC
>DATAHG010000160.1:0-3019 GCA_036263295.1 Thermoanaerobaculia bacterium
TCGTTCCCCGTCTCGTCGAACAGGCAGAGCTCTACCCGCTCCGCGACTTCCGAGAACAGGGCGAAGTTGGTGCCGGCCCCGTCGTAGGTGGCGCCCAGAGGGTAGGGCCCTCCTGGGTAGATCTTCATGCTCTCTCCCTCCCGGTCTGTGCTCAGACCCGCTTGAAAGCTCCAGCTCTCCGAGGCAATTCACGTGCCACCCGGCCGGGAGCGACCTGGAGGGCAAGTGTCCCGCTTGTTGGTGGCCGCCACACTGTAGAGGCGACCTGATTGGTAGCAGCAAAGGAATCCGGGCGGTCTCTTTTTTTATCCTCTTTGTGGAGGGAAGGCCCGGGGAGCGTGGCGAACCTGCGCTCCCCGGGCCTTTCGATTCTTCAGGCGGCCTCGACGCGGGCGCGCCGTGCGACGAGGGCGATCTCGTCCCCTTCTCCCTTGACTCTCGCCCCAGGCTCGACCTCGGCCCGGTCGTCCACGATCGCCCGCTCCACCCGGGCTCCCGCGCCGACCTTCACGTCGTGGAGGAGGACCGAATCCAGCACCTCGGCCCCCTCCTCCACCCGGACACCGGGGGAGAGCACCGACCGGATCACCCGTCCCGCGACCACGCAGCCGGGCGACACCAGGCTCTCCGCGATTTCGGCGCCGCGGCGGATGCGCGCCGGCAGGCGCTGGGCCCCGTAGGTGAGGATCGGCCAGGCGGGGTCGTCCAGCGCGAGGGCCGGCTCGGGCTCCAGCAGGTCCATGTGTCCTTGCCAGTAGCTCTCGACGGTCCCCACGTCCCGCCAGTAGCCGTCCAGCGGGTATTCGAAGACACCGCCCTGCTCCACCAGTCCGGGGAGCAGCTCGTCGCCAAAGTCCCCCAACTCGCGGTCGTCCTCGGCCAGCCGGTCCAGCTCCTTCAGCAGGGTGGGGGCGTCGTAGACGAAGACCTCGGTGGTCACCCGGTCGCTCTCGGGCTTTTCGGGCTTGTAATCGAAGCGGGTCACCCGCCCCTCGGTGTCTTCGGCATCCACCTCGACCACCCCGAAGCGGCTGGCCTCCGCGAGCGGCACCCGGGTGGTCACCATCGTCAGGGCGGCGGCGCCGGTCTCGCGGTGCCGATCGAGCACGTCGCGGAAGTCGAGACGGTAGACGTGGTCGGCACTCAGGCAGAGCAGGAGATCGGGGGCGAAATCACGGATCAGGTGCCGGTGGCGGCAGAGGGCGTCGGCGTTGCCGCGTGACAGCTCGGGCTTGTCCCGCCCGGACAGGCCCGTGAACGGCGGCAGGACCTGCAGCCCGCCATAGGTGCGGTCGAGGTCCCAGGGGCGGCCGTTCGCGAGGTGGTCGTTGAGTGAGTGGAGCTGGTACTGCTCGATCACCCAGATATCCGAAAGTTTGCTGTGAACACAGTTGCTGAGGGCGAAATCGATCAGACGGTAGCTCCCGGCGAACGGCATGGCCGGCTTCGCCCGCTCCTCCGTCAACACCCCCAGCCGTCCGCCCTTGCCCCCGGCCAGGATCATCACCAGGATTTTCGGTCGCGCCATCCGGTCCTCCTTCCTCAGCCCCGGCCTGGCTCTGCAAGACCGTCTCCAGCGCCGCGGCGGACTGGCACACCCCTTGCGGTACAAGGTGAGACGAGGAGGACGACATGGAAAAGACAGCCAACGTCGGCAAAACAGAACGTGGAATCTCGATGGCCATCGGGAGCGCCCTGCTGGCTCAGGCGTTCCGGCGGCGTACGCCGCTCGGGGCGGCCCTGGGTCTCGGAGGATTGGCGCTCCTGGCGCGCGGTGCGTCAGGGCACTGCATGCTCTATCAGCAGCTCGGGATCGATCGCGGCGACGGGAGCCCGGCGGGCGTGGGTGAGGTGGGAAGAAAGCTGCGGGATCTCTGGCAGAGCCGGGTCGGCCAGAAGGCCGGGGAGCCGGATCGGCTGGAGAGCGGCTGGCCGTTGCCGGAAGGGGCGCGGCGGATCCGCCCCCATGAAGAGAGCCGGGACCGGGTCGAGCAGGCCGCGGTCGAGTCTTTCCCCGCCAGTGACCCGCCCTCGTTTACTCCGGTGAAGATCGGCTGATGGACCGCGAGATGCGCCCGGGCCGGCAGCCCGGGCGCGCGGGACGCCGTCAGACGGCGCCGTAGGGTACGCAGCCCGTGGCGCAGGCAACGTAGGCGTAGCAACTGTTCGAGTACACCTTCCCGTTGCTGCAGATGACCGGATCGTATTGATCCGTACAAAGAATGCCCTTCCGGGGGCACTGGCTGACGGCCTCGACGCGGGTGGCCGCGGTCAGGGAGCCGGCGCACAGGGCGGTGGCGACGAGGAGCTTGGCGAGCTTGGTACGCTTCATGAGTTTCTCCTTTCTTACCGCGGGAGGTCAGACCGCGTTGCTGTAAGGCTTGCAGCCCGTGGCGCAGTCCACGTAGGCGTAGCAGCTATTCGGGTAGACCTGACCGTTGTTGCAGATCACCGGATCGTAGATCTGATTGCACAGGATCCCCTGGCGGGGGCACTCCCGGGCGGCTTCGGTGGTGCTGGCGACGGTGAGGGCGCCGGTACAGAGGGCCGCGGCGAGGGTGAGCTTCAGCAGTTTGGCTCGGTTCATGAGGTTCTCCTTCGTTGAGACTCGCCTGAAGTGGCGAGCCGAGCTGATTCGAATCTACCCGAAGACATAGCGATAAGCAAATTTCTGCCGCCCCCTTTACCGCTTGACTTACGCCGCTCTCGCGCCTACTCTCAGGGTGGGAAAGCACGCCATGGCAAGGGACGACAAAGACGATCGAGAGAGCCGGGCCAGGCCCTCGACGGAGGTCCCCGGCCCTCCCGCCCGGGAGGTCGGCAAGTGGCTCGACCTCTCGGGACTGCGGGAAGCTCCTCCGGCGCAGGAGGGTCCCTCCGCCTCTGACTTCATTTCCGAGACCTCCCCGCCACGCGACTTCGGCTCTGCGCTGAAGGCGCTCGGGACGTCTCCGGGGGCCCGCAAGGAGAAAATCCGCCAGCGCTCCTACCCGAGCCGGCGGTCCGCTTCCCCGCTCCC
>DATAHG010000161.1:0-9254 GCA_036263295.1 Thermoanaerobaculia bacterium
GCCGGCGGCGGCCAGGAAGGCCGGCAGCTCGCGCTTCGGGGTATCGCCGATCTGGCGGCGGTAGTAGTCCAGGAGCTGATCCGGATCGAGCAGCCGGTCGCTCGGGCCGAAGCGCGACTCGAAGAGGTTGCGGAGGTCCTCTCGGCGGCGCCGGTTGTCCCCCTCGGCTCCCTCGGCACGCACCGCGCGGACCCCGAGATCTTCGCCGCGGCGGGCGAGGACCTGCCCCTGGATGTCGGCGCTGCGGACCAGGCGGTGGGCCAGGAAGGCGTCGGCCAGGGCCCGTTCGAGGACACGGAGCGAGAAGCCCCGCGTCGCAACGGCGCCAGTCAGCTCCAGTCGGCTCTCCAGGAACGAGCGGATCGAGGTCGCCCCCTCCCGCTCGGGGCGGGCGCCGGTCCCCCAAAGCAGCCGCCGCAGGGTGCCGGCCATGGCCTCGACGCATTCGACCAGGGCCGCGAGACGACGGCGCAGGTGCCAGCGCAGCAGCAGCCAGACCGGCAAGAAGAGCGCCAGGCCTCCCACCAGCAGGCCGCCGGGCCCGAGCAGCAGCTCGATCCCTCCCGGCCGCAGGTGGAGGTCGGAGAGGTAGGCGACGGCGTGCGCCAGGGGGGCGCCCAGGGCCAGGGAGAGAACCGCCCAGAGGAACAGGCCGAAGCGCAGCGGCCCACGCTCGGGCTTGCGCCCGGCCGCCTCCAGCACCGCCCGGCGCGCCCCGGCGATCGGCGCCAGATCGGGGATGGCGTGGCGGCCGCAGAGGGCCTCCTTGTCGCGCCGCAGCCGCTCCTGCTCCTGGAAGGTATCGCGGGTCGAGCTCTTGAGGAGCTGGAAGCCGGCCTGCGCCGCCCGCAGCCCCCCCTCCCCCGCCAGATCCTCGATCAGCCGGTCGCTGTGCGACCGCACTCGGTCGACCTCGCGCGATACGAGGCGGGAGGTGCGCAGGCGCAGCTCGTCCACCAACTCGTCGACCCGGCCGAGGCGGCCGGTCAGCTCGCGCCAGCAGGCCCAGACGTCGCGGTGCAGGGAGGTCTCGAAGCGCTCGTCGAAAGCGCGGAAGATCTGGAGAAACGAGACCCCCTCGTCCAGCGGCACCCGGCCGGAGACGCGGCCCGCCAGCGCCTCCCCGGCCTCACCGGTCACGCGGTCCAGGGCCTCCCGCGCGGCGCCGACGAGGTCGTCGACCGGCGGCGGGGCGAACGGCTCGACCGGTTCCGGCCGGGTGTCGCTCCCCTCTTTGAGCTCGGTCAGGCACTCGCGAGCCAGGCGGTTGGCCAGGTATTCGCGGCAGCGCAGGGCCGGGAAGTCGATCTCGTAGCAGGAGAACGACGAGAACAGATCGCTGCCGGCGGCCCCCGAAGCGGTCTGGCGCAGCCAGTGGTCCCGCCCCAGGTCGTTGCGGATCTGGAACGACAGGAAATCGCGCGTCTGGCGGATGGCGTCGCGCAGGCTGAGGGCCGCCGTGTCGGTCACCCGGCTGTTGACGAAGATCTGCGGGATGCACCGCCGCCCCGGCGGCAGGACGCTCTCCACCCAGCGGCGGACGCCGTGGACGGCGTCGATGATCGCCGCCTCCTCGCAGCGGTTGAGGTTGAGGTCCTGGCCCTGGTAGGGGTCGGCCGGATGGGGCATCCAGAGGATCGGGGTGACGCAGAGGCAGCGGTCGAACCCCTCGCGGTAGGACTCGAAGATCGGCGTAAAGGCGCGCAGCAGCTCGGCGTGGATCTCGCGCAGGACCGGGCGGACCACGGCGCGCGTGAACGGCTCGCTCATGTCCGCCACCACGAAGACGGTGAGGCGCGGCGGGCGGCGGGTCGGCCGGTTGCGGTAGCGCACCAGGAAGGAGAAATCGTAGAGCTGCCGCACCTGGCGGTTGAGGGCCTGGCGCAGGCCGGCCAGGCCGGTGAGGGGGTCTGCGACTTGAGAGAGGGCGCCCGGCTCGGCGACAAGATCATGCTGCGGGGTTTCGCGCCCGGGTTCGAGCCGGACAACTTCCAGGAGGGGGGATCCTTCCGGTTCTGGAGCGTTTTCCTGGTCTAGCCCCAGCTCGGCGAGGCGGCGGGCGAGGAGGCGGGCCGGCGAGCTGTCGGTCACCGGGGGCTCGATCCGGATGCCGGAGAGGAAGCGGCTCGGCTCGACCGGCAGGGCCTGCTCGGTCAGGGCCGGGCGGCGCGGGGGCACAGCCTCGCCCGTCTCGTTGAGGGGCCGCACCACCAGCTCTCCCAGGACCTCCAGAGCCTGCTGGAGGGAATCTCCCAGCTCGTCGCGCCAGCGCACCGGATCCTGCAGGCCGGCGTCCGCCTCGGTGACCCGCTCGCGCTGCAGGTCGACCCAGAGCCGGATCAGGCCGCGGTGGAAGTGGTCCCCCAGCTCGCGGAGACGGCGCCGGAACAGCTCGCCGGACTCGACCCAGGTCCCTTCCCTTCCCTCGTGGTCGAACAGGCCCAGGCGGAACGGCGTCATGGGTAGCGGGCGGAAGACCAGCGAACGCTCTACGCTGCTCGCCCAGCCGGTGCTCTCCCAGTCCTGGTCCAGCAGCTCGGCTGGATCGAGGGGCGCCGTGAGGTCGGAGGGGTGAGCCACGAAGGGCGCCGGGATGGTGAGCTGGAGCGCCGCCGGGTCGGGCTCCTGACCGGCCAGCCAGCCCTCCCAGCCGGGGAGCGGCTCCGGCAGCCCCGCCAGGTTTTTCTCGATCGCCCGCGCCCTCTCGCGCGGGCCGGTCTGGCCGGGCCCGAGGTCCAGGCGCAGCCCGCCTTCGGCCGTCTCCCCCTCGGCTCCCTCTACCTGGGAAGCCAGCCACTGCCAGGGTGAGGGGTCGCGCCCCTGGAGCAGGGCGCGGCAGCGCCCGATGCAGACCAGCAGGGCACGCGGGCTGTGCCCCTGGCGCACCCGGTTCAGCAGCGGCGTGATAAACAGGTCGAGATCCTTGGAGCGCTGCGCGAGCTGGTGCAGCGCCTCGGCGGCGACGAGGGGGTCCGGGCTCAGCCGGGCCCACTCGAAATAGCGCCGCCGCAGCAGCCGCCAACCGTCCGGACCGATCACCTGGGGGTCGTCGACCTCCACCACCCCGGCGTCTCTCGGCAGCGCCACCTGATAGCTGCCGTCGCGGTAACGCACCAGGCCGAGCGCGCGCAGGATGCCGAAATCGAGGGCCAGCGAGGGGAGATCGCCGTCTCCCAGGTAGTGAGCCAGGCGCGCCGAGTTGCGCTCCTGGCTCGACCAGGGGTGCCCCTCGGCCTCGCCGCGCGGCAAGACGGCGGCGAGGCGGAGGTTTTCCAGTGACACGTCGGCTCCCGAGAGCCGCAGCCCCATCCAGTCGTCCCCGAGGTGCTCCAGCGTCGCGAGGCCGAACCTCCCGATGCCGATCACCAGAGCCGGGGCCGGGATGACCTGGCTCAAGCCGCGCTCCCTGCCGGAGGCGTATCAGGCCGGGTCGCTCGCATACGGGACGGCGCCTCGCGCAAGCTCTCCAGCATCGTGCGCAGGGCGGGCTCCTCGAGTGGCCGGAACAGACCGAGGAACGAGCGCGACACCACCCCCGGCTGATCGGGGTTCTCCATCACCTGCCACGCCTCGCTGAACGCGGCGAGGATCTTGAGGCTCTGATTGAGATTGTGCTGCGCCTCCAGCGCCGAGAGGCTGGCCGAGTTGAGGGACAAATCCTCGCCGAGCGTCTTCTGCTCGACGCTGAAGTTGCCGAGCTTTTCGAACAGCCGGTCGAGCGCCTCCTGCAGACGGTGGAACGCGTCGGAATAATCCTTGAGCTTCTCCTGCTGAAGGGGCGAGCGGCTCGATCCGTATTTGTTGCTCAGCTCGTCGTGATTGCTGCGCCAACGGAACGGCAGCTCGACGACGCGGCTCAGCACCTCGGGCGCGAAACCCTCGCGCATGGCGCGCAGGAGTTGCTGGTATTCCAGATATTTGACCTTCTCCGATTCGAGGATCTCGGGCAGTCTTTCGATCGCGTCGGCGAGGCTCTCGCCGAGCACGGTCATGCCCTCCTCGTCGGGTGCGCCGTGACCGTTCACCGGCATCCAGGTCGGATCGACCAGGCAGTAGCGGCCGCCGCGGCGCACGATGAAGGTTGTATCGGTCCCCGGCCGCTGGGTGGTGAGCAGGGCGGCGAAGTTGATGACGTGATTGCGCAGCAGGTCCTGGCGGTGCTTCTCCTGGGCGCTGTCAGGATCGAGGTCCGGCAGCTTGGTCTCCCAGTTCTGATCGATGTGGAGCACCTTGGGGCGCTTGGCGAGGCCGCGGAAGCGGTGGTACTCCCCCTTCATCTCGTTCATCCGCCCGAACACGTAGAGCGGCACGTTCAAGACGGCGCGATAGAAGATGATCTCCTTGGGGTTGTGCCACCCCGTGGTCACCCAGGTGAGGTTCGAGTCGGCGCCGCGGATCACGTCGGCGATCGCACTGTTGCGGAAATCGGCGTCGATCGCCGCCACGAAGACGCGGTCCGGCCGCACGCCGCCGTGCTGGTCGCGCGAGTCGTCGTAGACGCAGAGCAGCGAAGCCTTCTCCTTGACCAGGCGCTTGATCTTGTCGCGCAGATAATCTTTCTGTTGCTCCTCCTTGAGGTCGAGCTTGCGGTCGGAGGGCTGGTGGTTGTACTCGGCCATCAGGGTGCGGATCGCCTTGTGCCCGTCCTTCCCGACCTCGGCGGAATTGCTGCGGTAGAGCGCGCGGTAGACGACCTCCAGCTCGAGGGCGTCCGACAGCGTGAGGCCGTCGCGCCGCTCGGCGTCCGGAGAGTGGGGATCGCCGGCGATCCGCACGCCGAGCTTGCCGCGCATGAGGCTGCACAGATTGGTGAACAGCCGGTCGAGATCGGCCGTGCTGGCGCCGCCGCGCCGCCGGATGCTGATGTCGGTCACCGTGTCGCTCAGCAGGACCTGCACGTCGCGGTCCGCCAGGCTCACCTCGGGGAGATCGGAGATCTTGTCCTCGAAGTAGAAGTCCCACATGCGCCGGCCGTCCTCGACCTGCAGCGCCTCGCCGTCGAGCACGTAGCGGTTGGTCGAGTTGTCCCCCTCCTCGCGCAGCTTGCGCAGGCGGTTGATCTGCTCCTTTTCGAGGCTGTCGAAACCCTTTTCGAGCTCGCGCTGGGTGGCGGCGAACTTCTGCAGGTTGACCTTGAGATCGCCCAGCCTCTCGATGAACGCCTGGGTCACCGCCTGCATCGCGCGGTCCATGGCCTGCTGCTGCAGCGACTCCAGGGCCGGCCCGGCATCCTTTGGAGTGAGCTTGTCGCCGTCCTTGATCTCACCGAGGTCGAAGTCGCCGCCGCGCTCCGGCGGCCGCACCTCCCAGCGCACCCGTTCCAGGATCGACAGAACGGCGTAGCGCTTGGCGGCGAGGTCGACGTCCCCCACCTCGTCGTTGAGGAAGGCGAGGTCGACCAGCGAGTCCATGCCCGGAAACTTGATCGTGCCGACCTTGTAGCCGTTGCGGAGGATGCGCAGGCCGACCCCCTTGAACTCGTCGATCCAGCCGGAGGCGCGGTTCTTGATCTCCAGCCCGCGGGTGTTGCCGCTCACCGAAGGCTTGTTCTCCTCGGCATGGATCTCCATGGCCTTGCGCGCCTGCTCCAGCAGCCCCGCCATGCCCTGGGGGCCGTCGCCGGAGATCGCCGGCAGGACGATGGAGCCGATCGAGAAGCGCATGCCGTCGCGGGCGAGTTGCTCCTGGTCGCCCTTGACGCGCTCGGGGCGGTGCTCCCAGCCGCCGTCGGGCTTGGGGATCTCACCGAGCCGGTGGCCGTGGCGGAAAAGCGAAAAGAAGCGCTTCGCCTCCCCCTCCAGCAGCTCGCAGGCGGCGAGCAGCCGGACCCGCTTCATGTAAAGGCGATCGATCAGGGCCTCGCGGACCGCCGGCTCCTTCTTGTGGAACTCCGAGGTCGGCACCGGCTTTTCGTTTTTCTCATTTCCGAGGGTGACCTCTTCGAACGATTCCGGGTTATTGCGCAGCACCGAATAGGTGGGGTCGCCCGGGATGGTACGCAGGAAGCTCGAACGCATCAGATTGAGCGCGGCGGCCTGCGAGCAGTACTCGACGAGGCCGGTGACCGGCACCAGCAGCACGGCCGCGCCGTAGGCGCCGTAGAAAGACGAGAAGCCCACGATCCCCTTGCCCTCGAAATCGTGCGGCACCAGAAAGCGCTGGTGCTGGGTGAAGTTGTCATAGTCCGACGCCTGGTAGGAGTGCAGGGGCGAGAAAAACTGGAGATAGAGGCCGTCGGCCGCGGCGTCGACCGGATCGGAGACCGTGAACGACTGCGGCTTGTCGACGACGTAGACGAATTCGAAAGGTTTTTCGCGCACCGTGCGCTTCGAGGCGTCGGAAGGGTCGTAGTGAAAGGTGATCCCCTCTTCCGGGAAGAAGCGGGAGTCGGGAGCGCCGAGCTTCATCAGGTACTCGGTCTCCTTGAGCGCGGCGTAGCCGTTGGCGAAGGTGCCGTCGCGGTTGATGCCGGTCTTGTCCTCGAACACGGCGGGGAGCACGGCGACGCCGATGATCCAGGGCTTGCCGAGGTCGCGCGCCAGATCGCGCAGCACGTAGGCGATCGGCAGGTGGCACCCGGAGCCGGTGCCGCCGGCCACCGAATAGCACAGGATGATGCGGATCTCCGCCGTGTCGAGCCGCCGGTGGCCGTGCTCGTGCGACTTCAAATCTTCCAACAGCTTGCGGAGCTTCGGGATGAAATCCTTGTGCTTCATCTGGTAGAAGACGCCGAGGCGCGACTCGATGCGGATCTGCCCGGCGCCCGCCGTGTCGCCGGCTCGGAAGCGGTAGTCCTGCGGCACCCACTGCGTGAAGTAGGGGTCGGCTTCCAGGAACAGCTTGCCGGAGGCGAGGTGGGCGTACTCTTCCTTTTCGAAGTCGCTGATCAGGAAGGTGCCGTCCGCCTTTTCGCGGTGGGCTTCGAGATCGTTGATGTTGGTGTCGATCAGGGCGAACTTGACCAGCGCCTTGTAGCGCTCGTCGAAGTCGGGGCGGCTGCGCAGGTGGTCGGCGACCCGCGTCACCATCCGGCAGCCGCAACCGCCGAGCCCGACGAACAGCGTCGGCGAGACCGCGCTCGGCTTGGTCAGCAGCTCTTCAATGACCAGTTTCTGATGCTTCGACATTCGATGTCCCTCCCGGAGCGATCTGTCACGAAATTTGGATGGTCGCCGTCAACCGACCTGCCAGCCGGCGGGCTCGTTTTCTTGCGGTAGATCCAGGGCGTCGAGATAGCGCAGCAGCCGGGCCTTGAGCAGCCGCACCGCCTTGGGCCGCTCGGTTTCGCGCTCGGCCGCGTCGGTCCAGACCAGCCGGCTGACGCGGGCGGAGGAATCCGGCACGGCCAGGAAGGTGACGCCGCCGCCCGTGGCGGTGGCGAAGAGCCGTCCGGCATAGGCCTCCGGCTCCTTGGCGATGCGCTCCTGCAGGCCGCGCACGGGCTGCAGAACGAGCTGGGACCGGTTGAGGTCCCGGCTGGGCTGGAGGAAGAGCTCCACGGTCTCGCGGTAGGCGCCCCCCGGCAGGCCGAAGGCGAAGGGGTTGGCCTGGATCCAGGCCAGGGCCCGCTTCCAGGGGGTCAGCTCCTGGCGCACGCGCCGCAGCACCTCGGCCTTGGAGCTCTTCTGCTCGACCGTGTCGCCGAACTCCGTCCAGACAAGCGGCTTGAGCCTGGTCGCCAGCGTCTCCGGATGCAGGAAAGAGCTGTGGCGGACCATGTTGATCAGGTAGGCGATCAACAGCAGGAGCAGCAGGATCGCGAGGCCGCCGAGCACGCGCGGGCCGTAGCAGGCCCAGGCCCCCGCGGGCTCGACCCTGACGCGGACAGGGATGCGGGCCGGTTCGAGTGGGCGGGCTCCCGGCGGGGTCTTCTGGCTGGCGGCCGGGGTCAGCGCGAGGGCAGTGCGGTACTCCCCACTGCCGCAGCACCGGCTCGGCACCGCGCGCAACCGCAGCGGCGCCGCCCCCGATCCCACCTGGAAATCCTCGGCGGCGAGCGGCCCCCCTTTCGCCTCGCGCAGCCGGCCGCGCCGCTCGGCGGCGAAGCCGAGCTCCAGATCGTCCCGCTCCTCGGGCCAGGACTCCGCCTGATCGAGCCCGTCAAAGGCGGCGCGCAGCTTGACCTCCCCGTCAAAGTTGCCACGGATGTTCACATCAACATCCGCGCTCTCCCCCGCCCGGACCGGGATCGTCAGCTCTTCCGGGATCTGGATCCGGTAGTCGAGCGCCAGCTTGACCGGCACCTCGACGCGCCGGTCTCCCTCCTCGAAGACGAGGGAGACCGAGGTCTGGATAGCGCGCTGGATCGAGCGGGGACCGCAGTAAGGAGAGACCCGCGCCGTCAGCCAGTGCTGGCTGTCGGGCTCGATGACCTGGGCCTTGCCCTCGGCGGCGCCGCTCAGCTCAACCGTCACGCAGGCGGATATCTCAGAGCGGTCGCGCAGCTCCAGGTGCGCCCTGGCCGGCGGGAAGTTGCCGGTCCAGCGGATCTGCCGCGGCGCCTTCATGCCGGGGCGCAGCGTGCCGAAGTCGAGTTGGGCCGGCGCGGCCGCGATGCTGATCGAGGCGACCTGGAGCGAGACCGGCGTCCCGCGCAGGGTCGCCTTGTCACCCGATCCGAGCGAGAGCCGGACGACGGGCTGGAACTCGTAGTCCCCCTTCTCCAGGTGGCTCCGCGTCACTCCGAACCGGGCCTGGTCCCCCGGCAGCGGGTTGATCGCTACGTCGGTCGAGGCTCGGCCGGCCTGGCGGATCTCCAGCCGCGCTTCGAGGTCGCCCGCGCTTACGTCCCGGCTGACCGGCTGGCCCGCGGCATTAACCAGCTCCGCCAGAATGCACACCGTGGATCCGACTTCCGCGGCCGATCCGACGGGCCCTCCGCCCTGCCCCTCGCACTCCCCTTGCCGAAGGGACATGCGGACCGCCAGCCGGTACTCCGGCAGAGCCACCACCTTCCAGGCGCTCCCAGCTCCTTCCACCTCGACCGTCACCGGTTCCTGCTGCGGCCGGTAGTCGAGAGCGGCAAAGCGGTAGACCTTGCCTTGCGAGTAGTGATGCTGACCGGTCTGGGCCTGTCCCAGGGACGAAGGCGAGACCCCGTTTCGGTCCTGGATCCGGAAGCGCAACGGCTCGCCCGCCCCGTTCGCCACCGCGAGCAGACGGACGCGCTCGGCGCCGCGGTGGGCGGCCAGGCCCGGAGCCGAAGGGGTCAGCAGGTAGGACTCGTAACCCTGAGAGCGGGAGAGGACCCGGGC
>DATAHG010000162.1:0-4160 GCA_036263295.1 Thermoanaerobaculia bacterium
AATCCTGTTCGCGGTCGGCGCGGGCGATCTGGTAGTCGGCGTCAGCCATGAGTGCGATTATCCGGCGGAGGCTCGGACCCGCCCGATCCTGACCGGCAGCGCGTTGCGGCCGGGGATGACCTCGGCCGAGATCGATCAGGCGGTGTCGGCTCAGGTCGGCAGTGGCGAGAGTCTCTATACCCTCGACGAGGCCCGGATGGCGGATCTCCAGCCCGATCTCATCGTCACCCAGCAGCTCTGCCCGGTCTGCGCGGTCTCCACCGAGCAGGTGGACGGCGCCGTCCGTCCCCTCCCCCGCTGCCCGGATCTGGTCTCGCTCGATCCGAAGTCGCTCTCCGATGTGCTCGCGGACATCCGCCAAGTCGGTGAGGTCACCGGCCATCAGGAGGAAGCCCAGGCTCTGGTGCGGGATCTCGAACGGCGGCTGGAGGCGGTCCGCGCCGCCGTAGCCGGACGGCCGCGCCCGCGGGTGGCAGCCCTGGAGTGGCTCGATCCCGTCTTCGCCGGGGGGCACTGGGTGCCGGAGATGATCGAGATCGCCGGTGGGATCGACGTCCTGTCCAGCCCCGGGTCTCACTCCGCACGGCTCACCTGGGAACAGGTCCAGGCCGCCGACCCTGATCTCATTGTGGCCATGCCTTGCGGCTATGACGAGGCCGGCGCCGGGGCTCAGGTCGAGACCATGGCCGGCCGGCCCGAGTGGCAGGCCCTGCGTGCGGTCCGTGAGGGGCGGGTCTACCCGGTGGATGCCAACGGCTGCTTCAGCCGCCCCGGCCCGCGCCTGGTGGACGGCATCGAGCGGATGGCCGCGATCTTCCGCGACGCGGCGAACCGTTGAAGAAGGCGCCTCGCCTCATCGAGGGCTGGCGCCTCCTGCTCGGCTCCGGACCTTCGCTGATGTCTATCTTGGCCGCTGTCGCTCGAAGAAGGCCCAGATGACTTCCGGTCCGTTCGGCGCCTTGGGCGTCGGACCTAAAAGTCGCGGATAGCGCGAGTACGGCTGAGGGATGCCATGCCCGCCGCCGTGAATGGCCATGAGCTCCACCTCAACCTTGGAGTCGTTGCGCCAGAGCACCTGCTCGACGTGAGCTTCGTCGGTCGGCGGGATCTCCTTCGTTTCAGGCACACCGGTGAGATCATTGAGGTCTGCGAAGTATTGCCCCGACTCTCGCGACGAGCGAACCTTGCCACGCTTCAACAAGCCGAAGAGCTTGACCTCTCCACCCTCGAACGGATTCAAAGGATCTTTCGTACCGTTCATGATCATGACGGAAGAAGTGCCTTGCCCCGCCGGCTTGCATTTGAAGTTCTCCGGCGTCGGCACGTTTGCCGCCACCGCCGCAACCGCGCGAAAGCGAGAAGGAGCTTCGAGCGCAAGTCGAAACGCCATGTGGCCACCACGGGAAAGGCCGAGTGCAAACACCCGGTCCCGATCGACACCGATTTCGGCGATGAGCTTGTCGATCAGCCCTGTCAAAAAGCCCAAGTCGTCGATATTCAGCTTGTTCGCGCTGTAATCCCCAACAATGTTGCAGGCGTTCCAATAGCCCTCGTACCCATCGGGATAGACGACCGCAAAACCCTGCTGATCCGCAAGGCGCTCGAACCCATACCCCGTGGTTCTTCGCATCTGCATCCCGTTTTGACCCGAACCATGCAGCACGACGACCAGCGGCGCTCCTTTCGCCAACCGCTGTGGCATGTAGGTCCGGTAAGTCCGCTTCAAACCGCCTACCTCAAGCGTCCCTCTGCTCAGCTTGCCGGACAGTCGCGGGACTTCGGGAGCAGGCGTGTAGACGAAGTAGCCCAACAGGGCGACACCCAGCGCAACGACGATCAAGCACCAGAGGAGGAAGCGTAGAGCTCTTCTCATAACGATCCAATCGTGTGAAGTCGGCATATGATAACCCCCTGATTAGCCCCGCCTCAAATAGCTCCCCCTCGATTTTCTTCTTTTCCCTCCGACTGAAGTATTTCTTTCGTGCTTTGGAGGGAAACGCTTTTGCCCCGCCGCGACACTCTATAGCTGAACCATTCACGCCCCAGCGGTCCGGGGAGAGGGGAAATCCATGTTGCGGCAACGGTCGTGGTTGCTGTCTATGTTGTTGTTGTCTCTGTGCGGATCGCTGGGCGGCGCAATCGCGTCGGCCCAGACGATCGAGTTTGTCGATGCGTCCGGCGCGAGCGCCCCGGCCCAGCTTGAAGGCGGCCGGGCGCGGGTCCGGATCGTCGATTCGGGGCTCAACTTCTATCCATCCGTCCCGGATCTGGTCGGTGTGACTTTCATCTCGACCGCGACCGGGGATCAGGACCAGGTCGTGTTCCATGAGACCGGCCCGAGCACGGGTGTGTTCGTCGGCGGAATCGACCTCGTCGGCGGCTCGGCCGGCTTCGATGGTCTGCTCGCCACCGAGACGGGCCCCCCGCCCGCCGCGACGCTCGACACGATCGAGGCTCGTTATCAGCGCCCCGGCGGGAGCTTTCAATCCGCCACCGCCACGGTCGTTCCGTCGGCCACGACTCTGATCGACGACGCCGGCAATCAGCCGTCGTCCTTCGCGGTCTTTCACAAGATCTACGTGCGGGTCGAGGACCACAACGCCGACTCGCCACTGGAGGCCGGCACGGTCACTGTTCAGTTGACCACGATCACCGGCGACCTGGAGACGCTGGTCCTCACCGAGACTGGCGCCGCGACGCAGGTCTACGAAGGATCGATCGCCAGCAATACGGGGCCCACGTTCGCGGTGCCCGGGGACGGCGCCGTCCAGCTCCTCCCCCAGGCGGGCGACGGCGTGACCGCCACGCACCTGGATCTCAACGGCTCCACCCAATCGTCGGACAGCGCCACGGCGGCCACGGCCTATCTGGTCTTCGTCGATCAGAACGGCCAGCCGGTCACCTCGCTGCTCGAGAATTCGAAGGTGTATCTGCGGCTCTACGACTGGTTCACCAACGCCTCGCCGAGCTATCGCGACTATGCCGTCGCGCAGGTCTACGCCGGGATCTCGGCGGACCATGAATCGGTCACTTTATTCGAGACCGCGCCCAACTCTCGCATTTTCGAGGGGGCGGTCCAACTGGGGAGCGGCCCGTCTTATCTGGACGGCGTCATCACGACCTCCCGCATCGCGGGCTCGCCGGTCGTCTTCGACACCCTGACGGCAAGCTATTCGAGCTATGAAGGTCCGTACCTCAATGTGACCGCCGGCATCACCGGCGCCTCCACGCTCTCCTTCCTGGACGAATTTGGGCGGTCCGACGAATTCGTTCCGATCGGAAGCGATCTCCGGATCCAGGTGCGCGATCCGGCGATCCTCCGTTCCGACCGGGCTACCGTGACCGTGACCTCGACCGGTTCCGGCGACAGCGAGACTGTTACGCTGCTGCGGATCCACGGCGGTTCCGACGTCTTCGAAGGGCGGATCCCGTTGTCGGCGGAATGGGCCGACTCCGGCAACCGGATCCTGGAGTCCTCGCCGGGCGACACGATTGTTGCCGAGCACGCCGATGCCAATGGCCTCACGTCGTCTACGGCGTCCACCCGCGCGGCCAGCCTGGAGATCCAGATGCTGGATGCGGCCGGCCGGCCGGCGGACCCGTTGCTGGAGTATGGCCCGGTCCGCGTGCGGCTGTTCGACCGGGGCAACTCCTCCTATCAAAGCGACCTGAACCTTCTCTCGCTGATCCTGGGTGATTACGAGCGGGTCTCGTTGAGCACTCCGGTCGACGGTGTCTCCGAAGGCACGGTCCAGCTCATGCCCGGCTCGTACTCGTACGGCGACGGCAAGATCGGCGTTGCTCCAACACGACTGACCCCGCCCACGCAGTCCGACACCGTCAAGGCAGAGATCCAGTGCTATAGCCCGTATTTCTGCCCGCCGGTGCGGGCGGGGGTGACCGGCGGAATCCTCGCGTTGCTCAATGCGCTCGGCCATCCGGTCGAGGCCTTCGCCCCCGGCGAACCGATCACGATCCGGCTCGAAAAGTACAGCGAAAACCTTCCCACCGTGATCGATCAGGCCGAGGTGACGGTTCGGGTTCTTCCCAACGGCTCCGCTCTTTCGGTGACTTTGACCGAGACCGGAGTGAACACCGGCATTTTCCAAGGTTCTCTTCTCACCGCCAATGCCGACGGTCCGCCGACTACCGGAAAGCTG
>DATAHG010000163.1:0-3429 GCA_036263295.1 Thermoanaerobaculia bacterium
CGGCGGCAACTCCTTCCTGGCGGCCCGCCTGATGGCGGCGCTCGGCCGGCGCTTCCGCGACCTGCCCCGGGCCCTGCCGGCCTTCCTGGAGAACCCGACCGTCGAGCACCTCGCCCGGCTGATCGAGAAGAACCGGGAGGAGAAGGCACGCGAACGGTCGAAGCTGTCGCTCTTCCAGCAGATGAAGCTCTGGCGCAGCGAGCGCAAGCGCCTCGACGCCGCCTGGGAGGCGGGCATGGCGCCCGGCGGCATGCGGGCCTTCATCATCCTCTGGATCGGCCAGCTCGTCTCCGGCTTCGGCACCGGCCTCGGCGCCTTCTCCCTCGGCGTCTGGACCTTCGATCAGAACTTCTCCGCCACCCAGTACGCCATGGTAGGCCTCGCCGCCATGCTCGCCGGCATGCTGATGACGCCGGTCGCCGGTTCGGTCGCCGACCGCTTCGACCGCCGCATGGTCATCCTCTTCGGCGACAGTTGCGCCGCCTGCATGACCCTGCTGATGGCCGTCCTGCTCTACTTCCACCTGCTCCGGGTCTGGCACGTCTACCCGATCGCCATCCTGATGACCGCCTTCAGCGCCCTCCAGGGGCCGGCTTTCGCCGTCTCGATCAGCGCCCTGGTGCCGCGCCGGCAGCTCGTGCGGGCGAGCGCCATGTCCGGGCTCATCGGCACCGTGACCGGCATGTCGACGCCGCTGCTCGCCGGCGCCCTGGTGCCGAAGATCGGCTACCACGGCGTCATCCTGATCGACTTCTGCACCTTCCTGGTCGGCGCCGCCACCCTGCTCTCCGTGCGCTTCCCGGCCAGCGCCCAGCCGGTCCGCCAGCCCGGCGAGAAGCGCTCGGTGCTCGGCGACCTCGCCTTCGGCTGGAGCTACCTCCGGCTGCGGCCGGGCCTGCTCAGCCTGCTCGTGCTGTTCGCCCTGACCAACTTCAGCGCCGGCATCGTGCAGTCGCTGCTGCTCCCCCTGATCCGCAGCTTCGCGAGCACCACGGAGCTCGGCACCGTGCAGTCCTCCGCCGCCTTCGGCGCCCTGCTCGGCAGCCTGGCGCTCAGCGCCTGGGGCGGTCCGCCGCCGGGCTGGCGCGTCTGGGGCATCTTCGTCTGCATGATCGTGCAAGGCTCGCTGCTGTTCCTGGGCGGCGTCCAGCCCAGCGTGCCGCTGGTCGCCTGCGCCCTGTTCCTCGCCATGTTCACCGGCCCGATCGTCGGCGGCTCCAGCCAGGCGATCTGGATGACCAAGATCGGCCTCGACGTGCAGGGGCGCATCTTCGGCATCCGTGGCCTGATCGGATCGTCCACCATCCCGCTCGCCTACCTGCTGGCCGGGCCGCTGGCCGACCGGGTCTTCGGGCCGCTCCTGATGCCCCATGGCCCCCTCGCCGACAGCGTCGGCCGCCTCGTCGGCGTCGGGCCGGGGCGCGGCATCGGGCTCCTGTTCGTGGTGCTGGGCCTTTTCATCAACCTCGTGGTGATCCTGTCGTTCTTCAACCCGCGCCTGCGCAAGGTCGAGGAGGAGCTGCCGGACGTCGTGCGCAATCTGGCGGGCGGGGGTGGCGCGGCCGCCCCGCCGGCGGCCCCGGCCGGCGCCGAGGGGAGGGCCGCATGAGACGCCGGAGGACGACGCCTGTCCCGCACCCGCGTCCGGCGGCCACCCTCTATGGGTGAGAGCCGATCGAGTCGAAACGGAGCACCCATGCCTGACGCGAAGACCAGATTCACCATCGTCGGAGCCGGCCCGAGCGGCTGCCTGCTCGCGATCTACCTGGCGCGGCGTGGCTTCGACGTCGAGGTCTATGAGCGCCGCGGCGACATGCGGCGCGAGGTCGTCGACGTCGGCAAGTCGATCAAGATGACCCTCGCCGAGCGCGGCCTCCACGCCCTCGGCGAGCTCGGGCTGGTCGACGAGGTGATGCGGTTCTGCGTCCCCCTGCGCGGCCGCGCCGTCCACTCCGGCGACGGCGCCGTGACCTACATCTCCTACGGCAAGGACGAGCGCGAGGTCATCTACTCCTTCTCCCGCACCGACCTCAACTCCCTGCTGCTCGACCAGGCCGAGGCCTGCCCGAACGTCAAGCTCTTCTTTCACCAGCGCTGCGCCCGGATCGACAAGGAGACCGCCACCGCCTTCTTCGAGAACGACCTGACCGGCGAGGCGACCGAGGTGAAAGCCGACGCCATCGTCGGCTCGGACGGCGCCTTCTCGGTGGTGCGCCAGCAGATGCACCGCAACGAGCGCGCCGACTACCGCCAGGACTTCCTGCGCTGGGGCTACAAGGAGCTCTCCATCCTCTCCGGGCCGGACGGCTCCTACCAGATGGACAAGAACGCCCTTCACATCTGGCCCTGCGGCGACTACATGCTGTTCGCCCTGCCCAACGTGGACGGCTCGTTCAATGGCGTCTGCGTCCTCCCCTTCCAGGGCGAGCACAGCTTCGAGGTCACGCGGACCAACGAGGACGTCATCCACCTGTTCGAGGAGCACTTCGGCGACGCCCTGCCCTACATGCCCGACCTCCTCAGCGAGTTCTGGAGCCGCAGGACCTCCGAGTTCCTCACCATCCGCACCTCGCGCTGGCACCACAAGGGCAAGGTCGTGCTGGTGGGCGACGCCGTCCACACCGTGGTGCCGTTCTACGGCCAGGGAATGAACGCCGGCTTCGAGGACTGCTCCATCCTGGTGCGCTGCCTCGACCGCCACCCCGGCGACCTCGAAGCGGCCTTCACCGAATACCAGGCCCTGCGCAAGCAGAATACGGATGCCCTGGCCGAGCTCTCGACCCGCAACTTCGACGAGCTGCGCGACACCGTCCGCTCCGCCGTGCTCGCGGCGCGCAAAAAGACGGCCATCGTGCTCAACAAGCTCTTTCCGCGGCACTACCTGCCGCTCTACACCATGGTTTCCCACAGCAACCGCCCCTATGCCGACTGCGTGGCCCGGGCGCGCAAGCAGGAGCGCATCGCCCGCTGGCTCGGCGCCGACCTCATCGTCGGCTTCTTCCTGCTGTGGGTCTGGGTGGAGCGCGCGCGCGCCCACCGGCGCGCCGCCCGCAAGGCGCAGCAGAAGAAGAGCCGGCCGCTGGCCGCCCCGGCTCACGCCGTCCACTCCACCCATCTCGGGGCCCGGCCGGCCCTCGAAGGCAGGCCGAAGGAAGAACCCGCCCCGGCCGAGGAGATCGTGGTTTGACCCTGAACCAGACCTGGAACCCGACCGACGGGCTGTTCATCCTGTCCTGCCACCGGTCGGGCTCGACGCTGCTGCGCTTCATCCTCGACACCCACCCCGAGCTCTACTGTCCGCCCGAGGTCTTCCTCGGCACCACCGCCTTCTACATGTCGAACTTCCTGTCGGGGCTCGAAGGGAGCCGCGCCGGCGACGGCCAGAGCGTCCCGGTGCTCGACTGGATCCGCGGCATCCTCGGCGAGCAG
>DATAHG010000164.1:0-5544 GCA_036263295.1 Thermoanaerobaculia bacterium
GAGCCAGCGTGGTCGAGCAGGTCGAGGACGAGCTTGCCGCGCAGGACGTCGTGATCGACTGGTTGACCTCGAGGTTGCACAGGGCCGTCACCTCGTTGTTCGTGATCGTGTCGGCGCACACGGTGCGCGGATTGCCCGTGCTATACGGCCCCTGGCTCTGGCCGCTGGAGGTGTAGGTGTACGGGAACATCACGCCCACCAGCGAGCTTTTGAGCGAGGTGGAGGAGTCCCAGTCGCTCCCGTCGCTCCCCAGTTGGTTGAGGACCGCGGTCACGCACATCGCCGCCGCGCCGGTCGCGGTGTAGTAGGCGGTGGAGCCGATCATCCGGGGCTGCGGTCCCGGGATCGGCCCCGGGGTCGAGCAGGACGAGGGGTTCTGGGCGGCGCCGGAATTGTAGTCGCCGCCCGGCTTGGTGGCGATCAGGAACAGGTTGTGGATCGACATCCCGCTGTTCGCAAACTCCTGGTTGACCGAGGCCAGGGACGCGAATTTGAGCGCCGCCAGCGAGCCCAGGGACCAGCCGATCGGATTCACCGATTGGATCGAGAACCCTTGATAGGCGGTGAGGTTCGCCAGCAGGTGATAGACGTTGTTGGAGATGTTGTCGAAGGTGAATTCCGCCTTGGCAGGGTTGACGGTGCCGCCGATGCCGGGGTAATCGGCGAAGATCAGCGCGCTGTCGGTGCACAGCGAGCCGTTGCTGTTGGTGAGCATCGCCACCGGCCAGTCCGGGGTGATCTGCGAGGTCCCGTTGAAGAAGACCAGCGTCTCGTACGGCGCCGGGTTGGTGGGCTTGACGGCGAGGAACCGGATGAACTGGCCGTTGGCGATGTTGTAGTAGGTGTTCGAAGAGGTTTCCATCAGCTTGCGGAAAGGGGCCGCCTCCGCCGTGTTGGTGATGGCGGAGACGAAGGCCGAGCAGGTGACGATCCCGGTGCCGTCGGCGCGCACGGCAGCCGGGAGCGACAGCGACAGGACCGGGAGCAGGAGCATCGCGAACAGGCTTGTCTTGAGATTTCGCATGGTTTCCTCTGACCGTTCTTTAGTTCAGCGCCGCGCTGATCTTGTTGTAGATCGCGGTCGGCTGGTTGTACAGGACGCCGTGGCCGGCGTTCTGATAGGTGGTCAGCACGCACTTGAGGTTGTTCGGATCGTAGGGGTAGTTGAACCAGGCGCACATGGCATTGCCGTAGTCGTAGCGGATGAACATGTCTTCCTGGGCGTTGAAGATGTACATCTTGTTGAAGGCGCTCTTGGGGAGGCCCGGGCAACTGTTGACCTGCGGCGTGTTGTTGGGATTCGTGGTGACACTCGTGATGCAGGGCGAGCCGTTCACGATCAGCGGCGGGCTGTAGAGGCTTTTGCTGGTCTGGTTGGGGTTGAAGAAGCAGTCCTTGGAAGTCCAGGATTCGGGGCGGGCGCCCCGGCAGTAGCCGTAGTCATAGGTGAAGTTGAGGGCGCGCTGCCGGTCGAACTGTCCGAAATCGATGTCTTCGAAGTAGGGGGCCGCTTCGCGGTTGGCCTTGTACAGGTCGAAGGTCTTGGAGCAGACCGAGGACGAGCTCGCCGTGCAGGAGGTCATGATCGATTGATTCGTGCTGAGATTGCACATCGAGCTGACCTCGTTGCTCGTGACCGTCGCGGCGCAGATGGTCTGTGGATTGCCTGGGCCATAGGCCCCCTGGTTCTGGTTCGTCGAGGTGTAGACGTAGGGGAACATCACGCCCACGAGCGAGCCTTTGAGCGAGGTGGAGAAGTCCCAGTCGAGCTCGTCCTTGATCAATTGATCGAGGACGGAGGTCACGCACATCGCCTGGGTGCCGGTCGCGGTGAAGTAGCTGGTCGAGCCGATGATCTTGGGCTGCGGTCCCGGGACTGGCCCCGTTGTCGAGCAGGACGAGGGCGTGACCTCGGTGCCGGAGTAGTAGTCGCCGCCCGGCTTGGTGGCGACCAGGAAAAGGTTGTTGATCGTCATGCCGCTGTTGGCGAACTCCTGGTTGACCGCGGCCAGGGAGGTGAACTTGATCGCCGCCTCCGTGCCCAGCGACCAGCCGACCGGATTGACCGAATGGATCGAGAACCCTTGATAGGTGGTGAGGTTCGCCAGGAGGTGATAGACGTTGTTGGCGATGTTGTCGAAGGTGAATTCCGCCTTGGCGGGATTCGCGGTCCCGCCGATACCGGGGTAGTCGGCGAAGATCAGGGCGCTGTCGGTGCACAGTGACCCGTTGCTGTTGGTGAGCATCGACACCGGCCAGTCCGGGGTGATCTGCGAGGTGCCGGTGAAGAAGACCAGCGTCTCGTACGGCGCCGGATTGGTGGGCTTGACGGCGAGGAACCGGATAAACTGGCCATTGGCGATGTTGTAGTAGGTGTTCGAGGAGGTTTCCATCAGCTTGCGGAAGGGGGCCGTCTCCGTCGTGTTGGTCACCGCGGAGACAAAAGCCGAGCAGGTGATGATCCCGGTGCCCTCCGCCCGCGCGGTCCCGGGGATCGAAAGGATCAGAAGCAGAAACATCGCGAAGACAGACAGGCTCTTACCGAAATCTCGCATGGATTCCTCCTCGGTCTTCCTGGTTTTCCAGGCCGTTGAACGGGTGAAACGTCTTGCGAGAGGGATAGAGCAAAGGGTTTGCCAGGTCTGTTCACCTGGAAAACCAGGGGTGGACCGCTATGTCCGGCTATGTCGGACATAGCGGCCGAATGCCCGGCGGACACAACGAATGTGCCCGAAGGGATCGATCTATCGGGACGACGAGGCGGCCGGCTTGCGGTCGTAGGGGATGTACCCCTCCCAATCGAGCGGGGTGGAGGTGTCGGCGAGAGTGAGCGCGAGGAGCGGCCCGAAGGCGCTCTCGGCGTTGTCGCTGTCGCTCATCAGGAGCACGCCCAGGCCGCTCTCCGGAAACACGATGGAGTAGTGCTGGAAGCCGTCGCCATGCCCCTCCTTGAAGGCGCCCCAGCCGTGCGGCGTGCGCAGGAGGCCCCAGCCCAGGCCGTAGCTGAGCTGGATGGCATCGTAGGCGGTGGTCTCCTCTCTGGCGCCCGGGCCGAACTGCGTCCGGGAGCGCAGGCGGATCTGCGGGGTGAAGATCTCCCGCCAGGAGGCGCGGCTCAGGACCTTGCCTTGCAGGACCCCCTCCAGGAAACGTGAGTAGTCCCGCGGTGTGGTCTCCAGCGTGCTCGCGCCGCGGGGCGCGTTGTCCTTGTCCTTGGGATAGAGATCCCCGTTGGCGTCATGGCCCAGCGCGTAGTCGGCTTCAAAGCGGGGCTGCCAGGCGTAGCTCGACGTGGCCATGCCGAAGGGGCCGAAGATCTCCTCGCGCATGAGCTGCTCGAGCGGCTTGCCCGTCAGCTTTTCGATCGCGACCTGCAGGAAGGTGAAGCCTTCGCCGGAGTAGCTGTAGCGCGTGCCCGGCTCGAAATGGATGCGCAGCTTTTCGTCGGGCTCGAACGAGCGCCAGTTCGGAAACCCGGTGGTGTGATCGAGGCACATGCGGGCCGTGATCTTGCGGTACCGCGGCTCGTCGCGCAGATCGGTCAGGTCCTCGTGCCACACCGTACCCTTGTTCTCGGCCAACGGCGTATCGAAGTAGTCCTGGAGAGGACGATCGAGCGTGAGGACGCCTTTCTCGACCAGGCGCATCACCAGGACGGCGAAAACCGCCTTGCTGAGCGAGGCTCCGTAGATCTCGGTATCGAGCCGCAGCGGCCGGCCGGTTTTGACGTCGGCGAACCCGAAGGCGCGCGAGTAGACCGCCTCGCCGTGGTTGAAGACGGTGACGGCCAGCCCGTGGACCCGGGCGGCGCGGACGATCGTCTCGATTTCCGTGGTCAGGGCGGCAGGTTGAATGGTGGTGCCGTCCAGGCGCTGGATCGGCCGCTCGGCCGTGTTCGGGCGGCCCGGACGGCCCGGGTGGACCGGTCGGCCCGGGCTGGCGCAGGCACAAAGAGTCAGAAGAAGAGCGGTCAACGCGATGCGGTGCATTCTGAATCCCTACCTCCTGACTAGAAAGAACGAGAGAAGCGGCAAAAGGTTGCCGTAAAATGATTTCTCGGCGTCGCCAGTCAAGGGGGCACATTGGACCACGCGGACCTGCACGAAGAAGTCCAGAAGGCGCTGGCCGGCTCCGAGCCGGCCTTGAGCCGGCTGGTCGCGATCCTGACGCCGGTGATCCAGGCGCGGGTGGCCCGCGCCCTCCTGGCGCGGCAGTCCGGCGGCGCCGCCGGCCGCAATGTCCGCCAGGAGGTGGAAGATCTGACCCAGGAGATCTTTCTGGTCCTGTTCGCGGACGACGGCAAGGTGCTGCGGAGCTGGGAGCCGGAGCGCGGGCTCTCGCTGGCCAATTTCGTCGGCCTGGTCGCCGAGCGGCGCACCGCCTCGACCCTGCGCAGCGGCCGGCGCAGCCCCTGGCAGGACGACCCCACGCTCCCCGAGGAGCTCGACACCGTCTCGCTCGAGAGCGGGCCGGAGGAGATCACGGCTTCGCGGGAGCAGCTCAAGGTCCTCCTGCACCGGCTGACCGCCGAGCTTTCGCCGCTGGGGCGCCATCTCTTCGATCTCCTCTTCTTTCGCGAGCTTCCCCTCGACGAGATCGTCGCGCAGACCGGCCTGAGCGCGGACGCGGTCTACGCCTGGCGCAGCCGCTTGCGCCGCCTGGCGCGCCGGCTGTTGGGAGAGACGTCAGAAAGCGGGCCCGGCCGGCGAACCAACATGATGGGTGGTAAAGCATGAGCGATGACGAATGGCTGCGCAGGCTGGCCCAGGTGAACCGAGAAGAGCAGGAAGCGGAGCGGTCCCGGCTGGACGAGAGCTGGGACCGGCTGAGCGCCGGCGAGCTGTCGCCGGAGGAGGAGGCCGCTTTGCGCCGTCTGGGCGAGTCCTCGGAAGAGGCCCGCGAAGCCCATGAGGCTTTCCGGCCGCTCGGCCCGGAGTTCCAGGCCGGTGTGGTGCGGGCCCTCCAGGAGCGTATGGCCCCGCCGGCCTCTGCCGCCTCGCCGCCGGCCGTGCCCCGCCCTCCCGCCCCGGTCGTCCCCTTCCGGCGGCTCGGGCGGCAGGGCGGCGTGGTGGCGGCCACCGCGGCGATCATGGCGATCGCGGCGGCGCTGGTCCTGCTGCTGCTCCTGCCCGGCCACCGCACGCCGATCTCCGACTACGGTTATGCCGCCGAGCTTTCCGGCGGGGTCCAGGCCCTGCGCGGCGCCCCATCCACCTCCCGGACGTTCGTGCCCGGCAGCTCGTTCGAGCTGGTCGTGCGGCCGCGCACCGCCGTCGCCGGGCCGGTCGAGGTGCGCTGTTTTCTGCGGCGTGGCGCCGAGCTGCGCCCCTGGCCGGCGCCCGCGGAGGTGACGGCCGAGGGGCTGGTGCGGATCGCCGGCACGGTCGGCCGCGAGATCGCCATCCCTCCGGGCGAGTCGACGCTGTGGGTGGTGGTCGGCCGGCCCGGCAAGCTGCCGGACGCGGCTCTGCTCTCTAAAGAAGGGCCGGCCGGGAGCAGGGACTGGACGAGCTTGAAGGTTCCGTTGAAGGCTGATTAAATCGG
>DATAHG010000165.1:0-1501 GCA_036263295.1 Thermoanaerobaculia bacterium
TGAGACCTCGTTCCTGGTGAGCTTCCTGAGCAATTACCCGGATACCCCCGAGGTGCCGGAGGTGGCGCTCGCCCTCGGGGACGCCTACAGCCGCCTCGGCAACCAGACGGAGGCGGTCACCCAGTACCTCCGGTCCTGGAACGCGGCGCCGGACAGCGCCGAGGGCAAGCGCGCTCTCGCCGGTCTGCGCAACCTCGCGCCGACCCTCCAGGAGCTGGCGGCTCTTCAGCAGCTCGCCGAGCAGAAGAGGGACGCCGATCTGAAGCGCGTCGCGAGCGACCGTCTGACCTCGGTGGTCAAGACCTACACCGACGTGGCGAACGGCGCCGAGTACCTGCGCCGCTACCCCGAAGGGGAGCACGTCGTGCCGGTCCTCGAGCGGCTGAACACCCTGGCGGACAACCTCTACAGCGAGGTCGTGCTCTACCAGGGCCTGGGCGACGCCATCAAGGCGATCGACCGGATCAACAAGATCCTCACCCACGCCCCCCTCTCCCCCGCCGCCGAGAAGCTCCGTGACCGCGCGGTGCTGGCGGCGGAGCGGGCGGGGTAGAGTCCTTCGATCAGCGAATCCGTTCCAACCGGCGTATCCCGCGGCTGGGACCGCCGGCATCTTGCCGGCCCATCTAATTTAGATTGGGTTAGATGCCGGCAAGATGCCGGCGGTCCCAGCCGCGTTCTCACGATTCCATAGCCTCTTCACTATTCGTGCGTCTTCCCCTCTGGACAGCCAAGTCAAAGACGACTACACTGGTAACAATTCAGTCACCGGTCTATGACCCGGCCTGATACCAGAAAGCTCACCGCCATGAAACCGACCCTCACCTCCGCCCGTTGCACCTGTAGCGAGCGGGTGTGAGCGGACGGACCGCCGCACCCGCTTCTCCGCGCTGAGCGGGCCTTTCCCGCTCGTCCCTGAAATCGTCAGCGTTCCCGTGTCCCCTTGAGGGGATGCCACCCGTGTGTCGAGCCGGCCTCCGTGCCGGCGGCGGGAGCGTTGTCTGCGAATGGCTCAGGAGATTTGAATGGAAGATCGGAGCGCAGCGGCGGTACCCTCACCGGACATCAACTGGGAGCTGGTCCGCAAGCGCAACTTCGTCGAGCGGTTGAAGCACGAGAAGGGCGGACTGGCGGTGATCCACGACCTCCCCGCCATGATCGAGGCCGGCTACGAGGCCGTGCCCGAAGAAGATTTCGTCCGCCTCCAGTGGTACGGGCTCTATCACGACAAGCCCAAGCTCGGATACTTCATGTTGCGGGTGAAGATCCCCGGGGGCGCGCTCACGCCGGCCCAGCTCCGGGTGATCGGCCGGATTTCCGAGCAGTACGGCCGCGGCCACGGCGAGCTGACGACCCGGCAGTGCATCCAGCTCCACTGGATCGAGCTGGCCCGGCTCCCCGAGGTCCTCCAAACCCTTTCGGAAGGTGGGCTCACCACCGTCGGGGCGTGCGGCGACAACGTGCGCAACATCACCGGCTGCCCGGTGGCGGGCCTCGCCCG
>DATAHG010000166.1:0-3185 GCA_036263295.1 Thermoanaerobaculia bacterium
TGGGTGGAGCAGGAGGTGTTTCTGTAAGGTGCGCTCCGTTGGGCTATACTCTCGTCCAACACTGAGCAGGAGTGACCCGAGTGAGTACGACTCGTGCGGCTTGTTCCTCCAGGCCGGGGTTCTTCTTGAGGCTCGTGTTGCGGAAAGGACCGCGTCCGCTGATTCAACCTGGAGCGTGAAAGGTCTGCGGGCAAGTTACTCATTTTTATTGGAGCAAGCTGGTACATGGCCAAACCCAATTACGCGTTCGCGAAGCGTCAGAGAGATCTAGCCAAGAAGCAGAAGAAGGAAGAGAAGGCCAAGCGCAAGGCGGCGGAGGCCCAGAGGCCGGCGGAGGGGGAAGAGCAGGGGCAGGAGCAGGCGCCCTCCGAGGACGGAGCGGAGCCGTCCTGAACCGCGGCCCGCGTGATCCGGGCCGTGAGGCCCGGGCCCGGCGGTCCGACCCGGGGGGCCAGCCTGCGACCCCCCTGTCAATCCGACACTGGCTCAGCCGGGATCAGGCGAAGCCTTCCTCCTCTTTGCAGAGATCCTTGCAGATGCTCTCGTAGTGCGTGCCGGCGGCCTCGAGCTGCCGCAGGCCGCCAACGACCTGGCTGAGGTTGGTCAGGGTCTCGCGGTGGACGCGGAGCTTTCTCAGGTTCTTCTTCATCGTTCTCTCCTCTCGAAGATCAGTTCCGGCGTTCGCCCAGGATGGGCGGATCTGATCTATGAGTGCCGGCAGGCGGGCGAAAAGGGGCTGGCCGTAGTCGCGTCCGGCGCTCCCGCCCTTTCGGGCTAGAATCTCGCCATGCACTCCGCCGAAGACCGCCTGCTGTCCGGTGTCCCCGACTCGGACGACCTCGGGGTCGAGCCTTCGCTGCGGCCCCGGCGGCTCGACGAGTACATCGGCCAGACCAAGATCCTGGAGAACCTCCGGGTGTTCATCAAGGCGGCGCGGGAGCGCCGGGAGACGCTCGACCACGTCCTCCTCTTCGGCCCCCCCGGCCTCGGCAAGACCACCCTCGCCAACATCATCGCGAGCGAGATGGGGGCGCCGCTGCGGGTCACCGCCGGGCCGATCCTGGAGCGCGCCGGCGACCTCGCCGCCATCCTGACCAACCTCGACCCCGGCGAGGTGCTGTTCATCGACGAGATCCACCGCCTCGGCCCCGCGGTCGAAGAGATCCTCTACCCGGCCCTGGAGGACTTCCGGCTCGACCTCGTGATCGGCCAGGGGCCGGCCGCGCGCACGGTGAAGATCGAGCTGCCGCGCTTCACCCTGGTCGGCGCCACCACCCGGGCCGGCCTGATCAGCGCGCCGTTGCGGGCCCGTTTCGGCATCGTCCACCGTCTCGATTTCTACCGCCCCGAGGAGCTCAAGCTGATCGTGGAGCGCTCGTCGCGCCTGCTCGGCATCCCGATCGATCCGGCCGGCGCCGAGGAGATCGCCCGCCGCAGCCGCGGCACCCCGCGCGTCGCCAACCGGCTGCTGCGGCGGGTGCGCGACTTCGCCCAGGTCGAAGGGATGGAACGGATCGACCTCGCGATCGCCAAGAAGGCCCTGCGCCTCCTGGAGGTGGACGAGTACGGTTTCGAGGAGCTCGACCGCAAGATCCTCGGCACCCTGATCGAGCAGTACGGCGGCGGGCCGGCCGGGCTCAATGCCCTGGCCGCCGCGGTGGGCGAGGACCGCGAGACCCTGGAGGACCTCTACGAGCCCTACCTGATCCAGGAGGGGTTCCTGCAACGCACCCCGCGCGGCCGGGTCGCCACCCGCCGCGCCTACCAGCACCTGGGCTATCCGCCCCCTCTGGGCACCACTGGGTCGCTGTTCTAGACGCCGCGCGGGAGGATCTACTGGCACCTCTGAAACCGGCCGCTCTCATCTACAACCCGCGGTCCGGGCGCCAGCGCCACGGCGTGGTGCTCGAAGCTCTGGTCGCCGTGCTGCGCGAAGGCGGGTTCGAGGTCGAGCCCGTGCCCACCGGCGCGGCCGGCGACGCCACCCGCCTGGCCCGCGAGCTGGCCGCCGAAGGCCGGGTCGAGACGGTCTTCTCGTTCGGCGGCGACGGCACCGCCCGCGAGGTGGCGGAAGGGCTCCTGGGGAGCCCGGTCGCCCTCGGCTTCCTGCCGGGCGGCACCGCCAACCTCCTGGCGATCGCCCTGGGGTTGCCGCGCGACCCGGTCGATGCCGCCGCCGCGCTCTGCCGCGGCGCGGTCCGCCCCTTCGACGTCGGCCTTGCCGGCGACACCCCTTTCCTGATGATGGTCTCGACCGGGCTCGACGCACACGTGCTCGCCCACCTGGAGACCCGGCACAAATGGCGCTTCGGCAAGGGGGCGATCGCTCTCCAGGGCTTCTCCGAATGGTGGCGCTATGACTATCCGGACCTGGCGCTGACGGTGGACGGCGAGCCACTCACCTCGACCTTCGCGGCGGTGTGCAACATCCCGTTCTACGGCGGCGCCTTCCGGCTCGCCCCCGGGGCGCTCACCGACGACCGCCGGCTGGAGCTGGTCGCCTTCCAGGGGCGCGGCCGGGCGGCCACTCTCGGTTTCGCCGCCGACCTGCTGCGGGCCGCCCACGTGAACCGGCCGGACGTGGTCTACCGTCCGGCCGGGGAGGTGCTGATCAGCGCGCCCGACGGCGCGGCCGTCCAGGTGGACGGCGATGTCTGCGCGGAGCGGCTGCCGCTCCAGGTCCGCCTGGCGCCGGACCGCCTGTCGATGCTGACCCCGGCCGCGCCGGGCGAGGGGAGAGGGACGTGAGCAAGGAGGTCTCGATGACGGTCTCGGAGAGAACGGAAAGGCCGCTCGACGCGGTGTTCGCGCCGCGCTCAATCGCGGTGATCGGGGCTTCGCGGCGGCGCGATTCGATCGGCTTCGCCCTGCTCCACAACCTGGTGGCCAACGAGTTCAACGGCGCCCTCTACCCGGTTAACCCGACCGCGCGGGCGATCCATTCGCTCAAGTCCTACCCTTCGGTGTCGGCGATCCCCGACGAGATCGACCTCGCGGTCATCATGGTCCCCCGGCTCCAGGTCCAGGCGGTGGTGGAGGAGTGCATCGCCAAAGGGGTCAAGGGGATGGTGGTGATCACCGCCGGCTTCTCGGAGGTCGGCGGCGAGGGGGTCGAGCGGGAGCGCCGGCTGCGCGCCGCGGTGCGCGCCGCCGGGGTCCGCATGATCGGCCCCAACTGCATGGGG
>DATAHG010000167.1:0-1978 GCA_036263295.1 Thermoanaerobaculia bacterium
GGTCAGGAGAAAGAGCAGCTTGGCGAGCGGGGTATCCGTTCCCGTCCCCGGGCTCGGCGCCGCGCCGGCCCGGTCGAGCTGCACGGTCTCCAGCCGGATCACGGGCGGGAACAGATAAGGCCCGGCGCCGGTGAGATTGCGCTGCACCGACACGGCGATCGCGGCCACTGCCGCCTCCGAGGGGGCGCCGCCGCCGTCCCGCAGATAGGGCCTCACCTCGTTGAGCGGGCCGCGCAGCAGGGTGGACGCGGCGGACAGGCCGTCCGCCAGCAACAGCGTGACCTGCTCCGCCACCTCGGGGAGGATGGATTGCGAAGGGTTCCGCACCAGCACCAGCCGGGTCGGCCGGTTGTCGAGCAGGCTTTCGGTCAGGTCCGGCGGCAGGCGCAGGAGCGCGGAAAAACCTTCCTTTTCGAGGCGGGCGAGGCCGTCCTGTCCCGTCTCGACTTTCGAAACATCGAAATACTGCGCGGCTTCCGGGCGTGACAGCGCCGACGAGAGCAGATTGCCAACCAGGCCGTCGTCGCGGTCGTCGAGCAGCAGGCGGACTTTGGGGACCTTCTGATCGCCGCCGCCGAACGCCAAGCCGATGAGGGTGGCGAAGACCAGGGGGAAGGCGAGGACCAGCAGCGGCGCGAGCGGCGCGCGCCACCGGCGGAGAAGGTCCTTGCGGATCATGCCGATGATGGCGCTCAATCGCGCAGCTCCCGGCCGGTGAGCTTGAGAAAGAGACCGTTGAGGCTGGGCGGCTCGATCGAAACCCGATCGATCGCGAGGCCGCGTCCGAAGATCTCGCCGAGCAGGCGGGCGGAGCCGCTCCCCGCGACCGACAGGGTCAAACGGTTCTCGTCCGCGGAGAGCACCCGGACATCGGGGATCTTCTCGACCTCGGCGCGGGCGGCGGCCGGATCGAAACGCCCCTGAAGCGCCACGACCTCCTCGTCGGCGACCTGGGCCTTCAGCTCTTCGAGCGTGCCCTCGGCGAGCAGCCGGCCGTGATCGAGAATGCCGATCCGGTCGCAGAGCCGCTCGGCCTCCTCCAGATAATGTGTCGTATAGAGCACCGCCGCCCCGGCCGCGGCGGTCCGGCGCACCACCTCGAGAATATTGAAACGCGCCTGAGGATCGATGCCGACCGTCGGCTCGTCGAACATCACCGCCTTGGGGGAGTGGACCAGCCCCAGGCTGACGTTCAGCCGCCGCTTCATGCCCCCCGAAAAGTTCTTGACCGGCTCGCGCGACCGCGCGGCGAGGCCGACATCCTCCAGCGACCGCTCCACCGCCCGGTCGAGCTCCGCCCCGGAGAGGCCATACAGCCCACCCCAGAACCGCAGGTTCTCGCGCGCCGAAAGCTCCTCGTAGACCGCGACCTCCTGCGGCACCACGCCGAGGCGGCGCTTGACCTTGTCCGGCTCGGCGTTGAGATCGACGCCGTCATAGGAGATGCGTCCCAGATCGGGCCGCAGCAGCCCCGAAAGCATGGAAAAAGTGGTGGTCTTGCCGGCCCCGTTCGGGCCGAGCAGACCGTAGATCTCGCCGTCCCGCACCTCGAACGAGACGCCGTCCACGGCGCGATTTTCACCAAAGCGTTTGGCCAGGCTGTCGACCCGGATCATGGGGAGCCTTTCTGTCGTAGGGTAAACCGGCTCCCGATACTACGCTGGAAAGCGGGCCAGGGTTTCCCTGGCAACAGAGTGGTCCCGCCGGAAGATCCGGGCTTCCCCTGCCCCACGTGCGGCGGATAGCATGGCCCCAAAAGGGAGCCAGATGAGAACATTCTTGACTCAGGGAGACGGCATCGACGCGCTAAGGACGGTCGATCTGCCGGTGCCATCGGCAGGGCCGCGCGAGGTGCTGGTCCGGATGACGGCCGCGGCGCTCAACTTCCGCGACCTGCTGGTGGTGAAGGGCCAGGGCGGATGGAAACCGCCGGAGGACCGGGTCCCAGTCTCCGACGGGGTCGGCGTGGTCACGGCGG
>DATAHG010000168.1:0-5310 GCA_036263295.1 Thermoanaerobaculia bacterium
CGTCGAGCCCGCCGCGCGGCTCGGCGACCTCGTCCTCCCCGAGGAGTGGCGGCGCACCGCCCTCGGGCTGGCGAGCTCGGCGGACCACACCGTCCTCTATCTCCAGGGGCCGTACGGCGTCGGCAAGGAGACCGTGGCCGAGGCGCTCTGCCGCGAGGCCGGCCTCGGCCTCCTGGTGATCGACCTCGAACGCCTGCTGGCGGCGGACGACGAGACCTTCGAGACCGCCCTCGACCTCGCGGCGCGCGAGGCCGTCCTGCAGAACGCGGCGCTGCTCTGGCAAGGCTTCGACGGGCTGCTGGAAGACGACCGGCGGGGGCGCCGCGCGCGCTTCCTCGGCCGCGTCGCCGACGCCGTGAGAGATTCCGCCGGCTCCGGCGCCCCGGCCCTGGCGTTCCTCACCGGGAACGCCGACTGGGAGCCGTCCGACGCGCTGCACGAGGCCGGCTTCGTGCGTCTCGCCGTGCCGCTCCCCGACGCGCGCGAGCGCGCCGAGTTGTGGCGCCAGGCCCTCGCGGGATCCGGCCTCGAAGAGGATGTGGACCTCGCCGCCCTGGCGGGCAAATTCCGCTTCACCGCCGGCCAGATCCGCGACGCCGCGGCGACCGCGCGCAGTATTTTCCGGGTGTCCCGGGTGTCCCGGGCGGCCCGGGCCCGCGACCCCCACGGGCCCGCCGGGAACCTGCCGCTCGACGACCTGCTGGCGGCCAGCCGGCTGCAGTCGAACCCGCGGCTCGCCGCCCTCGCCCAGAAGATCACGCCGCGTTACGGCTGGGACGACATCGTCCTGCCGCGCGACCGCAAAGACCAGCTCCGGGAGATCTGCAATACGGTCAAATACCGCGCCCGCGTCTACGAAGAGTGGGGCTTCGGCGGCAAGCTCGCCATGGGCAAGGGGGTGAACATCCTCTTTGCCGGCCCGTCGGGCACGGGGAAGACCATGGCGGCCGAGATCATCGCGGGCGAGCTCGGGCTCGACCTCTACCGCATCGACCTCTCGACCGTGGTGAGCAAATACATCGG
Source organism: Thermoanaerobaculia bacterium (assembly GCA_036263295.1). Classification (GTDB taxonomy): domain Bacteria; phylum Acidobacteriota; class Thermoanaerobaculia; order Multivoradales; family UBA5704; genus DATAHG01. The sequence continues at coordinate 1,024 of DATAHG010000168.1, forward strand.
CGAGACCGAAAAAAACCTTTCCAAAGTCTTCGCCGAGGCCGAGACCTCGAACGCCGTGCTGTTCTTCGACGAGGCCGACGCCCTGTTCGGCAAGCGTTCCGAGGTGCGCGACGCGCACGACCGCTACGCCAACCTGGAGATCAGCTATCTGCTGCAGCGCATGGAGGCGTACGAGGGGGTGGTGATCCTCGCCACCAACCTGCGCAAGAACATGGACGACGCCTTCGTGCGCCGCCTCCACTTCGCCATCGAGTTCCCGTTTCCGAACGACGGCGACCGCCTGCGCATCTGGTCCGGGCTGTGGCCCGAGGGGGTGCCGCGCAGCCCCGAGGTGGACCTCGAGTTCCTCGCCCGCCGCTTCGAGGTCCCGGGCGGCAACATCCGCAACATCGCGGTCGCGGCGACCTTCCTGGCCGCCGCCGACGGCGGCGTGGTGACCATGGCGCACCTGATCCGCGCCTTGCAGCGCGAATACCAGAAGATGGGCAAGGTGACCCTGCCCGGCGAGTTCGGCGAATACGCCGGCTTCGCCGCCCGCTGACCGGGACGCCCCGGGCCGAGCATGGAACCCGTCCGCGCCCCCCAGACCGAGAAACCCAGGCTGGAGCGTGAGCGCCAGCCCGAGCGGCGGCGCGAAAAAGAGCCGCTCGGCGGCGAGCAGGTGGCGGCTCCCGGCACCGAGCATCTGCCCTTCGCCGGCAGCGCCGGGGCGGCCCTGCCGCGCGGCGGCTCGCCGGCCGGCCTGCTCGCGCTCCAGCGCCTGGTCGGCAACCGCCAGGTCCGGCGCATGGTGGCTCTGGCGCGGGAGGACCCCGCGATGCTCCAGGGGGGCGAGGTCTCCGACGAGATCGAGTCCGGCATCCAGGCGGCCCGCGGCGGCGGCCAGCCGCTCGACAGCACCGCCCGGGGCCACCTGGAGCCCGCCTTCGGGGCCGACTTCGGCGGTGTGCGGATCCATACCGGCAGCCAGGCCGACCAACTCAACCGCGGCCTCTCGGCGCGCGCCTTCACCACCGGCAGCGACATCTTCTTCCGCCAGGGGGAGTACAACCCGGGCAGCTCCAGCGGCCGCGAGCTGCTGGCCCACGAGCTGACCCACGTGGTGCAGCAGGGGGGAGCCGGGGCGACCGGGGAGACACCGACGGCTCCGGAAGGGGAGGCGCAGGCCAAGCTCACCGTCGGCGCGGTGGACGATCCGTTCGAGCGCGAGGCGGACAGCGTGGCGCGGGCGGTGATGGACGACGAGCGGCGCGACAGCGGAACGGTGCGGCGGATGCCCATCGTCCAGCGGGCGCCGGCGGTCCAGCGCAAGTCCCCCAAGGCGCCCGGCGCCCCTCCGGTGGTGATCAGCGGCTCGACGTTCGAGGACATCGCCGCGGCGTTTTCCCAGTCTCTCCAGGAGCAGTTCGGAGTCGATTCGGCGGAGAAGCTCCCCAAGGTCTGTCTGATCGTGGTCAACGGCGGCAACGTGCGGATTTTCGACGCCGCCGGCAAGCCCGTGGGCGGCCGTAGCTTCCGGTTCAAGCGCCCGGTGGATCTGCCGCTCGGAGTCTTCGTCGCCGGGCCGGGCCGCAAGCTCTACGGCGTCCTGCAAGGCGAGAAGGGGAAGTGGGGGAGGACCCAGGGCTCGATCATCGGCAACGCGGACTTTTCCCGCGACATCGAGGATCAGGAGGCCTTCAACGCGATCACCGAGGGGTTTTCGGGCGGCTACTACATCGTGCCCCAGGCCGAGGCCGGCGGCCCCCCTCCCGAGGAGTCGCCGCCCCAGGACCAGAAGCCCGACATCCTGAAGATCCAGGCGACCGGCAGGGCCGACCTCCCGGCCTGGCCCTCCGCCGTCATCCCGCTCACCTCGCCGGTCACCGCGGCCGGCTCGGTCGGCAGCTTCGTCTGCCGGCTCGACAAGTACAACCCCTGGGTCGGGCTGCTCGCCAACGTCACCGCGAACATGGAGCCGATGGCCTTCGCGTGGGAGGTGCTGGAGCTGGGCGACCGTCTGACGGTCCAGGGCAAGGACACGGCGACCCGCTGGAAGGGGGCCATGGCGGGCTACGAGGTGCGCGCCCGCCACCTGGAGGACGACGAGAAGACCCGCCTCGGCACGGGCAAGAAGCAGGGCATCCCGGAGCAACTCTTCCGGCAGTTCTACAACGAGCAGATCAAGGACCAGCGCGCCATCCTGGCCTACGCCGGGCAGACCGTGCTCACCATCGTCAAGACCTTCGCCGGCCAGCCCGACAACCCGCGTATCGAAGACATCATCGACTACAAGTTCGACAAGCCGGGCAACTACTTCGTGCGCTGCCTGGCGACCCCGATCGTGTCGGCGGACCAGAAGGGCGCGAAGCGGCGGGCCACCTCGGTGGCCGGGGTGATGGTCTCGGTGTTCGACATCGCCTCCCTCGCCGAGGCCTCGGTCGGCACGGTGGAGTCCGAGCAGGAGAAATCCGAGAACCGCCGCAAGGACTGGGCGGCGGATCTCGACCGGCTCAAGGAGATCAAGCAGAAGGGGGACGCGAAAGAGCTCTCCCAGCACCCCTTCCTCGACTACGAGATCTGGAAGGCCGAGCAGGAGATCGCCTTCGAAGAGCAGCGGGGCAAGGCGGCGGGGGACGAGCACCAGCTCCTGGTGATCCAGCGCGACTTCCTCAAGCTGCAGATCGAGCGGCTGAACGGCCCCGACCGGCCGAAGCCCGGCCGGCAGGCCCACCAGGCGGCCCTCAAGGCCACGGTCGACGAGCTGCAGGCGCGGCTCAAGAGCCTGGAGGACAAGATCGGCCGCGCCGACTCCAAGCTCGGCGGCGCGACGCGCAAGGGCACCATGCCGGGAGTGCTGGTGGACGACACCACCGGCGGCCGCACCAACCTGCTGTTCTCGATCGGCGAGCACACCCGCGTCAACGCCGACGAGCTGGAGGTGGTGATCGCCGACATCACCAGCGAGAAGGGGCGGATGTTCACCGGCTCCGGCTCCGGCTGGCAGGGGGACGGGCGGACCCAGGCCTGGACCCTCGCCATGCGCGACCTGCGCCGCAATCTCGGGCGGGGCCGCGGCTATCTCGCCTTCCGCGCCCCCGAGCCGTATGCCTCGCTCAAGGACGCGGCGGTCGACAACCCCATGAAGCTGGAGATCTCGGAGATCGACCAGCTCAAGGAGACGGTGGACGACGCCGCCCACGCCCTGACCCTGGCGGCGCTGATCGCGGCCCCCTTCACCGGCGGCGCCTCGCTGTCGATCCTCGCCGTGCTCGCCCCGATCCAGGCCGGCAGCAGCCTCTACAACATCGTCAACCGCGCGATGTACGACGACCTCCACCTCGACGCCGAGGCGATCGGCGACATCGCCAACATCGCGACGCTCGGCCTCGCCAAGGTGGGGCCGGCCGGCAAGTTCGCCACCTCCGGCGCGCGGATCTTCGTGACCAGCAGCCGCGTCGCCCTGCAGGTCTTCGACAAGGGGCAGTTCGTGGTGATCGGCTGGACCACCTGGCAGGCGCTGACCGCCGAGGACCCGCCGGGGACCGATCCGCGCGAGGCCAAGACCCGCAAGATCATGGCCCTGCTGTCGCTGCTGGAGGCCGGGGCGATCCCGGTCGCGTCCCATCTCTGGCCGAACGGCGTCCGCCCGAAAGAGGCCGCCCAGCCGAAGCCGGGCGAGACGCCGGGCCAACCCCGGCCCGGCGACGCGGGGACGCCCAAGGCCGAGGGGACGCCCCCCGAGACCCTGTCTCCCACGCCGAAAGATGGCGCCGAGGCGCAGCGGCCGGCCGAGCCCGCGCCCAAGACCCCGCCGCAGGCCGAGCCCGGCACCACCCCGCAGCCGGACGCCCCGGCGGGGGCGAAGCCGGCCGGTGCGTCCGAGGTCCACCCCGACCTCCTCAAGAGCCTGCCCAAGGACGTGGCCGGCAAGATCCCGGCGGTCCACAACCCCGACCTGCCGGCGGGCACCGTGCGCCTGGTCTACGAGATCGATCCGGCGACCGGGGTGATCACCGAGCTGCGCATGGAGATCGGCCCCGGCACCTCCGAGATGATCGTCGCCGCCCACGGCCGCACCGCGCAGACCATGCTGCGCTACAAGGGGCTGTCCGGCCGGGTGCGGCTGCTCTACGAGCAGGTCTCCGCCTGGATCTCGGGCAACCCGCAGGCCAAGCCCGGCACGCGCGCCTGGGAGGCCCGGCTGGAGATCGAGAAGCTCGGCCGGATCATCACGGAGCGCGTGGCGGTCTACGAGGCCGCCGACGGCGCCCTCAAGGAGCAGCTCCGCCACGAGCTGGACTCGCT
>DATAHG010000169.1:0-5303 GCA_036263295.1 Thermoanaerobaculia bacterium
TCGGCCTTCTGGATCTGCTGGTCGAAGTCGCCGGAGCGGATGCCGAGGCGCTGCGTCAGCTCGTCGTAGGCGGCGCGCTGGCGGCGGATCTCCTCCAGCGCGAAGTTGCCGGTGAGCGCCTCGATGCGCCGCACGCCCGAAGCGACGCCGCGCTCGGACTCGACCAGGAAGATCCCGATCTCGCCGGTGGTGCGCACATGGCAGCCGCCGCACAGCTCCAGGCTGAAGCCGGGGACGTTGACGGTCCGCACCCGGTCGCCGTACTTCTCGCCGAACAGGGCCATGGCGCCGGCCGCGACCGCCTCCTGGTAGCTGCGCCACATGGTCTCGGTGGCGACGGCGCGGCGGATCCACTCGTTCACCATGTCCTCCACCTGGTCCTGCTCCTGCCGGAACATGCCGCGGTGGTAGGTGAAGTCGAAACGCAGGCGGTCGGGCGCCACCAGCGAGCCGGCTTGGCGCACGCTCTTGCCGAGCACCAGGCGGAGCGCCGCGTGCAGCAGGTGGGTGGCGGTGTGGTTCCGCTGAATGGCGAGGCGGGCCTCGTGGTCCACCCGGAGCTGCACCCGCCCATGGCGGCCGAGCTGCCCCTCCTCCACTTCGACGAAGTGGAAGATGACCCCCGAGGCGTCCTTCTGGGTATCGACGACGCGGGCGCGCCCTCCCTCCCAGAGCATCTCGCCGGTGTCCCCCACCTGGCCGCCGGACTCGGCGTAGAAGACGGTCTGGTCGAGGATGACCACGCCGGCCTGCTTCTCCTCGATCATCGCCACCCGCACCGGCGCGCCGTCCTTCCAGGTGGCGACGCGCACCACCTCGGCGCCGCCGATCTCGGTGCGGTCGTAGCCCTCGAACGGGGTGGCCGCCAGCTCCGAGTGGCCGCGGATCACCTCGCGCAGCGCCGCCATGCGGTTCTGCACCTCGGCCGTGGCCTTGCGGGACTGCTGGCGCTGCTGGTCGATCGCCTCCTTGAAGCCGGCCTCGTCGATCGCGAAGCGCTCCTCTTCGGCGATCTCGCGGATGAGCTCCAGCGGCAGACCGTAGGTGTCGTAAAGCCGGAAGACCATGGGTCCCGGCAGATTCGTCTTGCCCTCGGAGCGCAGGCGCTCGATCTCCTCTTGCACCTGGCGCGAGCCGTTGGCGACGGTCGAGAGGAACTTCTCCTCCTCGGCCTTGATGGTGGCGATCGAGGCCTGCCGGGTGGCCGCCAGCTCCAGGTAGGCCGAGCCCATGACCTCGCCGAGGGTGGGCACCAGCTTGTGGAGGAACGGCTCCTCGAAGCCGAGCCGCATGCCGTGGCGCACGGCGCGGCGCAGGATCCGGCGCAGCACGTAGCCGCGCCCCTCGTTGCTCGGGATCACCCCGTCGGCGAGCAGGAACGACACCGACCGCAGGTGATCGGCGATGACCCGCAGGGAGACGTCCTTCTCGTCGTCCTGGCCGTAACGCAGGCCGGCCAGCTCGGCGGCGGCGGCGAGGATCGGCTGGAAGAGGTCGGTGTCGTAGTTCGAATGGACCCCCTGGAGCACGGCGGCGACGCGCTCCAGCCCGGCGCCGGTGTCGATCGAGGGGTTGGGCAGCGGCGTGAGCGTCCCGGCCTCGTCGCGTTCGTACTGCATGAAGACGAGGTTCCAGATCTCCAGGTAGCGGCCGGACTCGGTCCCCTCTTCCCAGGCGACCGGCGGCTTCTCGGGCTCCATGTCGACGAAGATCTCGCTGCACGGACCGCACGGGCCGGTCTCGCCCATGGCCCAGAAGTTGTCGGCCTTGCCGCAGCGGTGGATGCGCTCGGCCGGCAGGTCGGAGAGGCGGCGCCACAACTCGTAGGCGTCGTCGTCCTCTTCATAGACCGTGGCCGACAGGCGGTCCACCGGGATCTTGAACCCCTTCGTCACCAGCTCCCAGGCGAGGCGGATGGCGTCTTCCTTGAAGTAGTCGCCGAACGAGAAGTTGCCCAGCATCTCGAAGAAGGTGTGATGGCGCGGGCTGGGGCCGACGTTCTCGAGGTCGTTGTGTTTGCCGGAGACGCGCAGGCACTTCTGGACCGACACCGCCCGCTTCGCCGGCGGGGTCTGCGCACCCAGGAAGTAGTCCTTGAAGGGGACCATGCCGGCGTTGGTAAACAGGAGCGTGGGGTCGCCCTGGGGCACCAGCGGCGCGCTGGGGAACGGGCGGTGTCCGCGCTCGCGGAAAAAGTCTTGGAAGGTGCTGCGGATCTCAGTGCTTTTCATAGGAAAGTCCGTGTTCGCGTCAGCCGTCGCCCTCTTCCTCGAAGGAGGGGGAGCCGCCCGGCTGCTCTTTCAAAACGGCAACGATAGCACGCCGGGAGAAGCCCTTCCGCTCCAGGTGGCGGGCGAGGCTCGCGCGGTCCGCCTGGGAGAGCGGGGAGCCCGCGCGGGTGCGGCGGGAGGCCCAACGCGCCGCCACCTCGCGGGCGGCGGGAAGGTCGTCCTCGGGCGCCAGGGCGGCGACCGCCGCCTCGGCCGCCGCGGAATCGACACCGCGGCGCGCCATCTCGGCGCGAAGGCGGAGGCGCCCCTCCCCCCCCTTCGCCAAGCGCGCGGCGGTGAACTCCATGGCGGTCTCGCGATCGTCGAGATAGCCCTCGCGGGTCAGCCGGTCGAGGGCCGCTTCGATCTCTTCGGCGGGATAGCCGCGGCGGGCGAGCTTGGTCGCCAGCTCGGCCCGGAAATGCGCGCGGCCGGCGAGGAGCTGGACGGCCTTGGCGTAGGCGGTAGGGGGCTGTGGCATCGAAAAGCCGAGAACCGATCGGTTGACACAAACGAACGCCCCGGAGGGGCGGCACGTTTGTAGCCCGGGGGTTTAGCCCCGGGCGGGCGTGGGCCGGCATGTTTCGACCCGGGCGGGCGTGGGCCGGCGGGTTTCCAATCCCGCGCGGATCACCGGCGGCCCGGCGGACCCGCATTTCCCACAACCGGCACCCATGCCAGCCCGCCCGGATCGTAGCCCGGGGCTGAACCCCCGGGCTACAAACATTTCGCCCCTCCGGGGCGATCTCAATGCTGCTCGAGGTCGAACTGCATGCTGCCGCCCATCATGTCGCCCCCCTCGCCCGCGAACTGCAGCGACTCTTCCATCTGGTCGCGCGAGATGTCGGCGGTGAATTGGACGCCCTGGATCTTGAGCTTGAACTCGTCCGGGTTGCTGGCGCGCTTGAGGGCCTCGTCCAGCGTGATCAATCCGCTCTTGTAAAGCTGATAGAGCGACTGATCGAAGGTCTGCATGCCGTACTGGCTGGTTCCGAGCGCGATCTGCTCGCGGATGTATTTGGTCTTGTCCTTGTTCTCGATGCACTCGCGGATATAGGCGGTGGAGATCAGGATCTCCGCCGCCGGCACGCGGCCGATGCCGTCGGCGCGCGGCACGAGGCGCAGCGAAATGACCGCTTTCAGGACCTGCGCGAGCTGGATGCGGATCTGTTTCTGATGGTGCGGCGGGAAGACCGAGATGATGCGGTTGATCGTCTCCGTCGCGTCCAGGGTGTGCAGGGTCGAGAACACCAGGTGGCCGGTCTCGGCCGCGAGCAGGGCGGTCTCGATCGTCTCGTAGTCGCGCATCTCACCGACCAGCAGCACGTCGGGGTCCTGGCGCAGGGCCGAGCGGAGGGCGCCCGAGAAGGCGCGGGTGTCCACGTCGATCTCGCGCTGGTTGACGATCGATTTCTTGTCGCGGTGGAGGAACTCGACCGGATCCTCGATCGTCATGATGTGCTCGGTGCGGCTGGCGTTGATGTAATCGATCAGCGCGGCAAGCGTGGTCGATTTGCCCGAGCCGGTGGTGCCGGTGCAGAGAATCATGCCGCGGCGCTCCTCGCAGATCTTTTCGAGCACCGCCGGCAGCATCAGCTCGCGCACGCTCTGGATGCGGGCCGGGATGACGCGCAGCACCAGGCCGACCGCGCCGCGCTGCTGGAAGACGTTGCAACGGAAGCGGCCGAGGCCCGGCACCGAATAGGCGATGTCGAGCTCCAGCTCTTCCTTGAAACGCTGCTTCTGGCGGGCGTTCATGATCGAGAACGCCATGGCGATGGTGTCTTCCTGCATCAACCGCTTGAGCTCGGCGAGCGGCGTCAGCTCGCCATCGACGCGGATGACCGGATGGCTCCCCACCTTGAGGTGGAGGTCGGAGGCCTTGCGCTCCACCGCGATCTTGAGGAGATCATTGATGTTCATCGGACAGCTCCCTGTCTCAGATCAGCCCGGATCGGGTTGAATCGCAAATCAAATCAGGAAAATCAGTCGGACGGCTCAGACCGCGGGGGTCGCGACCTCCTGGCGTACGACCGGGTGCAACCAGCCGTGGCGGTCCTCCGTCTCTCCCGTGACGATGCTTTCGAACTCCGCCATGATACGCCGGGTGATGTCCCCGGTGCGACCCTTGCCGACCGGATAGCGGTCTACCGAGCGCACCGGCGTCACCTCGGCGGCGGTGCCGGTCAGGAATAGCTCGTCGCAGGTGTAGAGCACGCCGCGCGGGATCATCTCCTCGCGCACCTCATGGCCGAGCTCGCGGGCGATCTTCATGACGGCGTCGCGGGTGATGCCCGGCAGCAGCGAGGCGGCGAGCGGCGGCGTCGAGAGCACGCCGTCCTTGACCAGGAAGACGTTCTCGCCGGAACCCTCGCTGACGTAGCCGCGGGCGTCGAGCGCGATCCCTTCGACATAGCCGTTGGTGATCGCCTCCATCTTGATGAGCTGGGCGTTCAGGTAGTTGGCCGTGGCCTTGGCCACCGCCGGCAGGGTGTCGGGCGTGGCGCGCCGCCAGGAGGAGACGCAGACATCGACGCCGTCGCGGGCCTCTTCGCCGAGGTACTTGCCCCAGGACCAGACCGCGATGACGGTCTCGACCGGCGAGCGCAGGGGGTTGACCCCCATGGTGCCGAAGCCGCGGAAGACCAGCGGCCGGATGTAGCAGGACTCCAGGTCATTTTCCAGGATCGTCTCGACGATGGCCTCGGTCAGGTCCTGCCGCGAGAAGGGGATCTCCATGCGGTAGACCTTGGCCGACATCTCCAGCCGCTCCAGATGCTCCTGGAGCCGGAAGATCGCCGAGCCGCTGCGGGTCTTATAGCAGCGGATCCCTTCGAACACGCCCGAGCCGTAATGGAGGGCATGGCTCATCACATGGACGGTGGCCTTCTCGAACTCGATGAGCTGACCGTTCTTCCAAATCCAGCGGACACCGGCGAAGGGGTTGGACGACAAGGCGACCTCCTTGTTGATCGGACTCCAGACCGCCCGATCGTAGCCCGGATGGGAGGGGGGTGTCTACGGGGAGGGGGG
>DATAHG010000170.1:0-5503 GCA_036263295.1 Thermoanaerobaculia bacterium
TTCTCGCTCCTGGTGAAGGCGGTGTTCGTGGTCCTCACCTTCGCCGGCTTCGCCTCCATCTGGGCCGCCATCGCCGCTGACATGGGGGCCTCGCTGCTGGTCATCTTCAACGGCCTGCGCCTCCTCCGGGCCGGCTCTGTATGATGGAGCCCGGCCCATCCTGGCTGCCGGTGCTCCGCTGAGCGATACTAGATCGCGACGTTCGGAAGCCCGAGACGAAGGAGACCAGGACATGCGGATCTTGATCGCCGATGATCACACCCTGTTTCGCGAGAGCCTGCGCAGCTTGCTCACGGCGAGCGGCTTCGAGGTCCTCGGCGAGGCGCGGGACGGGCATGAGGCTGTCGAGCTGACGCGCCGGCTGCAACCGGACATCGTCCTCATGGATCTCTCCATGGCCGGGCTCGACGGCCTCGCCGCGACCCGTCTCATCAGCGCCGAGATGCCTCAGGTCAAGGTGGTGATCCTCACCGGCTCCGATGACGACGCCAAGCTCTTCGACGCGATCAAGTCGGGAGCCCAGGGCTACCTTTTGAAGAGCCTGGAGTCCAGGGAGCTCTTCCTGCTCCTCGAAGGGATCGGCCGGGGCGAGCCCGCGCTCACCCCGGCCCTCGCCAGGAAGCTCCTCCAGGAATTCGCCCGTCCGGCCCAAGCCGCTCCACCGGCCCGCGACCCCGACGCCCTGACCGACCGCGAGCAGGAGGTGCTCGAGCTGCTGGTCCGCGGCGTCACCTCGAACCGCAAGCTGGCGAAACAACTGGGCCTGAGCGAAAACACCGTCAAGTTCCACGTCCGCAACATCCTCGACAAGCTGCACCTGCACAACCGCGCCCAGGTGGTGAGCTTCGCGTTGCGGCACGGCATTGTCGAGCTGCCGGAAACACCCTCCTGAGCCGCGGGCGATCCGGGCGCTAGGGCCGGATCGCCACCTTGAGCACGCCGTCGCCACGCTCCCCGAAGACCTGATACGCCTCGGCGATGCGGTCGAGCGAGAAGCTGTGGGTGAGCAGCGGTGTCAGGTCTACCCGGCCGTGGCTTACGACCTCCATCAGCCGCCGCATCCGCTCCTTGCCGCCCGGGCAGAGGGTGGTGACGATGCGATGGTCGCCGAGGCCCGCGGCGAAGGCGTCGTAGGGCATCTGCAGCTTGCCCGAGTAGACGCCGAGAGAGGAGAGGGTGCCGCCCGGGCGCAGGGCACGCAGGCAGCCTTCGAACGTCTCCTGGGTGCCGAGCGCCTCGATCGCCACGTCCACGCCGCCGCCGGTGAGCTTCTTGACCTCCTCGACCACGTCGACCTTGCGGTAGTCCAGCGCCACGTCGGCTCCCATGCGCTTCGACATGGCGAGGCGGCGGTCGTCGCCGTCGACGCCGATGATCAGCGAAGCGCCGAGCAGCCGGGCGCCCGCGGTCGCGCATAGGCCGATCGGGCCCTGGGCGAAGACCACCACGGAATCGCCGATCCGCACGCCGCCGGACTCGGCGCCGGAGAAGCCGGTCGAGGCGATATCGGCCAGGAGCACCACCTGCTCGTCCGTCAGGCCGTCCGGGATCTTGGCCATGTTGGCCTGGGCATAGGGGACCAGCAGGTATTCGGCCTGCGCCCCGTGGATCGTGTTGCCGAAGCGCCAGCCGCCGATCGCCTCGTAACCCGAACCGTGGCCGCACTGCGACTGGTGGTGCGAGAGGCAGGCGTTGCACTGGCCGCACGGGGTGATGGCACCCACGAGCACCCGGTCGCCGACCTCGTAGCCGGTCACCCCCGGGCCCAACTCCGCGATGACGCCCACCGGCTCGTGGCCGATGACCAGGCCGGGGCGCACCGGGTACTCGCCCCGCAGGATGTGCAGGTCGGTGCCGCAGATGGTGGTCAGGGTGACGCGGATCACCGCTTCGCCCGGGCCGGCGACGGGGCGCGGCACCTCTTCGACGCGGATGTCGTTCACGCCATGGAAGACGTTGGCCTTCATGGTCTTCTTCACGGTCCTGGGGAGCCGGGCGGCTTCGCCGAGGGCGGCCGGCTCCTGGGTTGTCGTTTCGATGGTCGCCTCGATCATGGGGAACCTCCTTCTGACGGGACCAGCCTACCGGCGCGGGCGCCCGCGTCCGACACCCGCGGGAGTGGCCGGCGGTCACGGCAGGGTGGGGAAGGGGCCGCGCGGCGGGGTGGGAGGAGGCGTTTCAATCCATCCGTCCCAGCCAGCCCCGCCGCTCCATCCATTTGGCCGACTCCAGGACCGGCACGATGGTGGCGGCGAGCCCGTTGACCAGCAGCCACTCTTCGAACGGTAGTGCGTTGGTGCCGAACAGGTCGTGCGCGGCCGGCAGGTAGACGACGACAGCCAGGAGAGACAGCTCCCAGGCGACCGCCAGGTTGAGCCAGCGGTTGGCGAACGGCCGGCGCAGCACCGAGCGACGGTCCGAGCGGTAGTTGTAGGCCTTGTAGAGCTGGATGAGCACGAGGAGAACGAAGGTCATGGTCATCGCCTCGCGCAGGGGGCGGCCGGAGCCGAGGGCCCAGGCGAAGAGGCCCAGGTTGACCAGCGCCGACCAGATTCCGCCCACCAGCAGGAGGGAGACGATCGGCCGGGTGAAGAAACCCCGGTGCGGATCGCGCGGCGGGCGCTCCATCGCGTCGTTCTCGGGAGGGTCTACGGCCAGCGCCAGAGCGGGGAGGCCGTCGGTCGCCAGGTTGACGTAGAGGATCTGCACGGCCGACAGCGGCAACGGCAGCCCCGCGAGCGAGGCGCCCGCCATCAGTCCGATCTCGCCGATGTTCGAGGAGAGCAGGAACATCAAATACTTCTTGATGTTGTCGAAGACCCCTCGCCCCTCCTCGACGGCCGCCACGATGGACGCGAAGTTGTCGTCCGTCAGGGTCATGTCGGCCGCCTCCTTGGTCACGTCGGTGCCGGTGACGCCCATGGCGATCCCGATGTCCGCCTTCTTCAGGGCCGGCGCGTCGTTGACGCCGTCGCCGGTCATGGCCACCGAATGGCCGCGCGCCTGGAGCGCGGTGACGATCCGCAGCTTGTGGGCCGGGGAGACGCGAGCGCAGACCTCGAAGGTCTCGACCTCGCGCGCGAGCTCCGCGTCGTCCATGCGGTCGATCTCCGCCCCGGTCACGGCGCGCCCGCTCCGCAGCACGCCGAGCTCGCGGGCGATCGCCTCCGCGGTGACCGGATGGTCGCCGGTGATCATCAGTGGCTTGATGCCGGCCCGCTCGCAGGTGAGGATGGCCGCCTTCGCTTCCGGCCGCGGCGGATCGATCATGCCGGCAAGCCCGAGGAAGGTGAGGCCCTGCTCGGCATCCCCCGGACTCGCGTCCGTCTTCCTGGCGATGGCGAGGACCCGCAGGGCGGAGGCCGCCAGGCTCTGCGCCTCGGCGAGCACGACCTCGCGGCCGGCCGCGTCGAGCGGCTCTTCGCCGGCCGCGCCGAGCCGGCGGGTGCTGGCCGCGAGGATCCCTTCGGGCGCGCCCTTCGCGAAGGCGACCGTGCCCTCTGGAGCGGCGTGCAGGGTCGTCATCCGCTTGGACTCGGAGGTGAACGGAATCTCGCCGACCCGGGGGAAGCGCGCGTCGAGCTGGCGCTTGTCGAGGCCGGCCTTGGCGGCGGCGACGACGAGGGCGCCCTCGGTCGGATCGCCGTGGATCCCGGCGCCCGCCTCCGTCGGCTCGCCGTCTCGAACGAGGTCGGCGTCCGAGGCCAGCGCGGCGGCGCGCAGAAGCTCCAGGAGAGGCTCCGGCAGCTCGACCTCCCGCCCGCCGAGGAGGAACGAGCCCGCCGGCGCGTAGCCGGCGCCGGTGACCTCGTAGGCCTGCCCGGCCACGGACAGGTGGCGGACGGTCATCTCGTCGCGGGTGAGGGTGCCGGTCTTGTCCGAGCCGATGACCGAGACGCTGCCGAGCGTCTCGACGGCGGGCAGGCGGCGGACCAGCACGTGCCGTTTCACCATGCGCTGCACGCCCAGCGCGAGCGAGATGGTCACCACCGCCGGCAGGGCTTCCGGCACCACGGCCACGGCGAGCGCGATGCCGAAGACCAGCATCTCCAGGAAAGGCTGGCCGCGCAGGAGGCCCGATGCCATGACGAGGAGCACCACGGCGAGCCCGGCCCAGGCGAGCATGCGGCCGACCCGGTCCAGGTTGCGCTGCAGCGGCGTCCGCTCTTCCTCCACCGCTTCGAGCATCCGGGCGATGCGGCCGAATTCGGTGCCCATGCCGGTGGTGGCGACCGCGGCCCGGCCGCGGCCATAAGTGACGGCCGTGCCCGCCCACACCATGTTGGTCCGGTCGGCCAGCTCCGCATCCCCGGGCAGCGGGTCGGAGATCTTCTCGACCGCCGCGGACTCGCCGGTCAAGGCCGATTCTTCGGCCTTCAGGTTGACCGCCGCGATCAGGCGGGCGTCGGCCGGGACACGGTTGCCGGCCTGGAGGAGCAGGATGTCGCCCGGCACCAGGTCGCGCGCCGGGACCTCCCGCTCCGCGCCACCGCGCACCACCGTGGCCGTGGGCGCGGCCATTTCGCGCAAGGCCTCGATGGCCCGCTCGGCGCGGTACTCCTGAACGAATCCGAGGAGGACCGCGAGGAGGGCGATGGCGGCAATGACCGCCGCCTCCAGGGTGTCGCCCAGGAACGCGGAGAGGCCGACCGCCGCGAGCAGCACGGCGATGAGGACGTTCTTGAGCTGGGCGAGCAGGATCGTCCAGGGAGAGACCCGCCGCGCGGCCTTGAGCTCGTTCGGCCCGCGCGCCGCCAGCCGCCGCTTCGCCTCGGATTCAGAAAGGCCGCGCTCCGCGTCCGTCTCCAGGCGTTCCAGCGCCTCTGCGATCTTCAGTCGGTGCCAGCCGTCGTCCACCAGCCTCCTCCGTTCCGGGTGCGTCGGGGCACCGATCGACGGACGATAGAGCCGGCCGCGAACGTGTGCCACACTCCTCCGGGCGGCCCGGGAGAAGGGTGGGCCCACCCGACCGGGCGGGGGATCCCTGCCCGGCGGAGCGTTTGCACCCTCGTCGGCTCAAGGGATCATGATCGGATGATGCGAGGGCAGGAATCCAGGACCACGGTAATGAGCGACGACGATCGATCCTACTTGCAGACGCCGGAACAGTGGACGGGATTCGTCTCGGCCCTCATGCACGAGCTGCGCACACCCCTGGCCAGCCTCCGCATGCTGGCCGAGCTTCTCTCGGCGGCCCCTCAGTCCCGTCTGGGCGATCAGGAGAAGCGCTACGTCGAGAACGTCCACGAGGTGGTTCGGGACATCCAGGGACTGGTCGGCGATGTGGCCGAGCTGTCCCAGCTCCTGGCCGGCCGGACTCAGGTCCGGGCCGAAGAGGTCTCCCTGCGGTCCCTGGTCGACGAGGTGGAAGCCGCGGTGCGCCCGCAGGTCTGGGAGCGCGGGATCGCCCTCACCGACTCGGTCGACCCCGCTGTCCCCCGGCAGGTCAGCACCGACCCGGACCGCCTGCGGCGCATCCTGGTCCTGATGCTGGGCGTCGTCG
>DATAHG010000171.1:0-3297 GCA_036263295.1 Thermoanaerobaculia bacterium
ACGGATTCGGGCAGGCCGTTGCGGGTGACCGTGGCGATCGGGACGAACAGACTCGGGCCTACCGCTCGGCGGCGAGGGCCGCTTCCACCGTGTCGTAGGTGGGGAACAGCTCGGCCAGATGGGCGACGTGCAGGAGCTTGCGGATCCGGTCCGAGGGGTTGACCAGAATCATCTCGCGGTTGTGCTTCTTGAACCGCCCGAGATACCCCACCAGCTCGCCGATCCCGGTGGAGTCGATGAAGTTGATCTTCGAGAAGTCGATGATCACGTGCCCGTCGTCATCGGCGAGGGCGCGTTCGAGGGTCTGGGCGAAGAACTGCGCGCTCTCCCCCAGCTTGATGACCCCCTCGACGTTGAGGAGGGTGAATCCATCCAGGTGACGCTTCTCGACGATCATTTGGGCGTGGGCTCGGGAGGGTCGCTGGTCCGCGGGAAGGGGTTTTCTGTCCGGGTGAAGTCTAGCATTCGGCCGGTGTCCGGTCTACGGCGTCCCGGGCCGCTTCCGGGGGGATGACCAGCACGCTGCCGGGCGCCTCGCGGACCACGCTCGCCGCCACGCTGCCGATCAGGAAGCGCTCGAAACCGCCCGCGCCGTGGGTGCCGATCACCACGAGGTCGGGCTTGATCCCCTGGATCCGGGCGAGGATGCCCTGGTCCACATAGCCGGACTCCACCCGCCCCTGGACCTGCCAACCGGCTCCCGCCGCGTTGGTCCGCAGGAACTTCTCCACCTCGTTGGCGGCCTGGCTCTCCACGTCCTCCTGGCCGGAGTGCTGGAGGAAGATCTCCCGGTGCAGGTCGGTCATCACGAACAGCCCCTCGAGCTCGGCCTGGCGCTCCGGGTCGAAACCTTCCAGCAGACGGAGCCCGCAGCGCAGCTCCTCGCCCGACAGCGGCGACAGATCGACCGGCAACAGCACCCGGCGCGGCGGCACGGCGAGGCGGCCGCGCAGCACCAGGAGAGCCCGTTCCGTCTTGCGCAGCACCCGGTCGGCGGTCGAGCCGAACAGCTTGGCCATGCGGGGCCGCTCCACCGCCCCGAGCACGATCAGGTCGGCGTCGATGCGGCTTGCCACCTCCATCACCACGCGGTGGGGCGGGCCGATCTCGACGCCCGCTCCGGCCAGCCTCTCGGGAGGGATGCCGACGCGGAGGATCTGCTGCTGCAGCGCCTGCTCGACCGGGGCGCGCTCGACCCGCAGGACGTCCTTGGCGCTCAGCAGCGGGATGAACGGCGCGCTGTAGGCCATGGTCGGGGTGAAGGCATAGACCAGGAAGACCCGGGCGCCGGCAGCCGTGGCCAGGCGCAGGCCGTCGCGCACGACCTCGTCGCTGGCCTCGGACAGCGAGGTTCCGATCAGGATGGTTTCGAGCTTCTTCATGGCTACTCCCGCCTGAAAGATGAACGGAACGGCCTGATAGGATCTCTCCGTGGCATCGAAAAGCGCGCAGAGGAGAGGCCGGTCCGGGCCGCTGGCCGGGGTTCGAGTCGTGGATGCCTCACGGGTGCTGGCCGGCCCTTATCTTGCCATGCTCCTGGGGGATCTGGGAGCGGATGTCGTCAAGATCGAGAATCCGGCCGGCGGCGACCAGACCCGGGCCTGGGGGCCGCCCTTCGTCGGTCCGCCGGGGCGCCAGGTCAGCGCCTATTTCGTTTCGGCCAACCGCAACAAGCGCTCGGCGGCCCTCGACCTCAAGAGCCCGGATGGCCGCGCCGCGTTCCTCCGCCTGGTTGAATCGGCCGACATCCTGGTCGAGAACTTCCTCCCCGCGGAGTGGCGCAAGCTCGGCTTCCGCCGTTTCCGGTTCCCCGGAGTCTATCCGCGGCTGGTGCAGTGTACGGTGACGGGCTACGGCACGGCCGGTCCGGACGCCGACCGTCCGGCCTACGACGTGGTGCTGCAGGCCGAGTCGGGGCTGATGTCCCTCACCGGCTTCGAGGCGGGCGAGCCGGTGCGGGTGGGCGTCGCGGTGGTGGACGTGCTGGCGGCGCTCTACGGCCTCGCCGCCCTTCTGGGAGCGCTGCGGCAGCGCGACGCCACGGGCCGGGGGCGGCGGGTCGAGATCGCCATGGCGGACGCCGGGGCGTCGTTCCTGTCCTACGCGGCGCAGTCCTGGCTGGCGGACGGCCAGCAGCCGGCGCGGCTCGGCTCCCGGCATCCGAACCTCACCCCCTACCAGGCGTTCGCGACCCGGGACGGCTGGATCGTCACCGGCGTGGGCAGCGAGGGGCAGTGGCGCCGCTTCTGCGCCGCGCTCGGCCGGCCGGAGCTGGCGGCGGACCCGCGCTTCGCCGGCAGCGCCGCCCGGGTGCGCCACCGGGCCGAGCTCGACGCCCTCTTCGGCGGGATCTTCGCGGCCGAGACCACCGCCCACTGGGACGCCGCCCTGCGGGCCCACCGCATCCCCGCCGCCCCGCCCGCCACGGTCGGCGAGGCGGTGGCGAAGGCGCGCGGCCGGGGCCAGGTGCTCCCCCTGCCGCCGGGCGCCTACGGTTTCCTGGAGACGGTCGCGGCGCCGTTTCTCCTCGACGGCGAGCGCCCCTCCCCCGCTCTCGCGCCACCCGCCCTCGGCGAGCACACCGAGGAGGTGCTGCGCGAGGCCGGGCTTTCCCGCGCGGAGATCCGGCGGCTGGTCTAGCCCTTACAATGCCCCCCGCATGTGGAAACCGGGCGACCGTCTCACTCATCGATTGAACCCTGATCTCGGCCCGGGCCGTGTGCGCGAGGTGCGCGGCCGCAGCGTCGTCGTCGATTTCCCCGAGACCGGGGAGACGCTCACCCTGGCGGCCGACGCCGAGGCGCTGGTCCCCTTCACCCTGGTCCCCGGCACCCGCGCCCGGCTGGAGACCACCGGCGAGGCCGTGGTGGTCGAGAGCTGCGAGGCGGGGCACTGCCGGCTGGCGGACGGCCGCGAGGTCCCCCTGGAGAGCCTCTGGCCGTTGCCGGCCGAGGTGCCGCCGCTGGAGCGTCTGGCGCGCGGCCAGCTCGACGGCTTCGAGGACTTCGCCAACCGCCTCGACGGCCTGCGCCTGGAGCGCCTGCGCCAGGCCGCGGGGCTCGGCTCGTTCCTGGGCGGCCGCATCCGCCTGTTCCCGCACCAGCTCTACGCGGCAGAGCGGGCTACCCAGGCCTCTCCGGTGCGCTGGCTGCTGGCCGACGAGGTCGGGCTCGGCAAGACGGTCGAGGCGTGCCTGATCCTCAACCGCCTGATCCACACCGGCCGGGCGGCGCGCACCCTGATCGTGGCTCCCGAGACCCTGACGCTCCAATGGCTCGGCGAGCTGTGGCGCAAGCA
>DATAHG010000172.1:0-3025 GCA_036263295.1 Thermoanaerobaculia bacterium
GAAGGGCGCCAGACGATCTCGGCCGGGATCGGGATCGGCGTCGGCGAGGTCTTCGCCGGCAACATCGGCAGCGACCGCCGGCTGGAGTACACGGTGATCGGCGACGCGGTGAACACGGCGGCCCGCCTCTGCTCGGAGGCCGGACCGGGGGAGATCCTCCTCACCGGGGAGCTCTACCGCGCCCTCACCGAGCCGCCGCCGGTCCGGCCGCTTGCGCCCCTGACGCTACGGGGCAAGGCGCAGCCGGTGCCGGTCTACCGGGTGGAATGGGGTGCCGCCGGCAGCGGCAGCGGTCTGACTCAGCCCATCGGGTCCAGCGAAGAAACCGGATCTATCACGAAGGAGGAGACGCAGAGATGGTCGAGCCCGAAGCCGTGATGCCCCAGTCCGACCTGCCCGAAGCCGAAGCCGTGCCGGTGCCGGGGAAGCGACCCCGCCCTCGCATCAAGGAGATGGAGGTCATCGTGAAGGAGGTGGTCAAGGAGACCCCCGACACCGTGACGCTGGTCTTCTTCACCGGCAACGACCGGCTGGAGTACGAGCCGGGGCACTTTCTCACCATCCGGCCGCAGCAGTTCGCGGCGCTCGACCGCTTCTGCCGCTACTTCGAGGACGTCAAGGGGAAGCGCGAGCCGGCGCGGGCCTACTCCATGAGCTCGGCGCCCGACGATCCCTACCTCGCCGTCACGGTCAAGGAGGAGCTCTATATCTCGGGGATGACCAAGTATCCGCCTCTCCTCTCCCCGTTCCTGGTCTACCGCACGCCCCCCGGCACCTCGATGGTGGTGACCGGGTTCGGCGGCCCCTACACCCTGCCGCCCGACATCGAGTCGCGCACCGACCACGTGGTCCACATCTGCGCCGGCTCCGGCATCGTGCCCAACTTCAGCATCCTCAAGCACTGCCTGGCTCGCGGCGTGAAGCTGCGCCACACCCTGATCTACGGCAACAAAACCTGGGACGACATCATCTTCCGGCGCCAGATCGAGGAGCTGGCGGCGGCCTATCCGGACCGCCTCCGGGTCGTCCACACCCTGAGCCGCGAGGCGAGGGTGGCATCGCTCGGCGCCGTGGGCTCCGAGGTCCGCCAGGGCCGCATCAGCGAGGCGTTGATCCGCGAGCACGTGCCCGATCCGACGGCGATCGAGGTGTACGCCTGCGGCCCGGCTCTCGGCAAGTTCGACCGCCAAGCCGCCAAGGAGCGCGGCGAGGAGCCCCAGCCGCGTTTCTTGGAGACCACTCTCGCGGCGCTCGAGGCGATCGGCGTACCGTCCGCCCAGGTCCACTACGAGAGCTACGGATAGGCGGCCCGGCAGCTAAGAGGTCAGGTGCGGGCCTCGTGGAAGTGGACGCGCACGCCCTCGGGGTCGTGGGTCTCGAAGACCAGCCCGCCATCGGCGGCGCGGCGCAGCCCGCCCGGGATGTTCTTGTCGCGGAACTGGCACTCCTGGTAAGCCTGCTCGGCGGACGACACCACGACCGTCATGGTCACCTTGGTGAGCGGCCCCTGGGCGTCGTAGGCCTCGTCGCGCTCGCGCGCGTCGGCGTTCGCCGGCCGGCCGTGGATCTCGACGACCCCGGAGCCCGCCTGGAACAGCGCGCCCCGGCTGTCTTCCCGGTCCCAGCTCTGCAGCCGCGGGAACGCCAGGCTCTCACCGTAGAACCGGCACGTGCGCTCGAAGAACTTCGCCCGGATCACCACCCGAAACTGCCGGATCTCCATCGCATACCCTCCTTGTTCTGACCGCAAAGCATTACCACACTCGGTGAGACGGTTTCAAAGGCGTGGGGGTGTCAATGGTATCCTCTCCCGCGTGAAAGACCGTCGTTTCTGGGTGCCTTTTTCGTTCGCCTGCCTGCTCCCGGTCCTGCTCGCCGCCGTCCAGGCGCCCTCCCCGGCCCAGGCGCCTCAGGCGCCTCAGGGGCCCCTGGGGTCGACGGCGCCGCCGGCCGCCGGCCAGGCCGCGCCGGCACGGGGCTCCGTCACGCTCGACGGCAGCCCTCTCGCCGTGCCGGTCACCGTCGCCCCGGCCGGGCCGCTGTTCGGCCTGCGGCCGCTCGCCGAGAGCCTCGGCGGCGAGATCACCCCGGACCCGTCGGGCGAGAGCGTCGTCCTCAAGATCGGTGACACCGAGGTGGTGGTCGGCTTCGGCAGCGCCATCGTCACGGTCGGCGACGAGATCGTCTCGCTCTCCCAGCCGGTGACGCGCGACCTGCAGGTGCCGGTCGACTTCCTGCAGAAGACCTACGGCACGATCCTCGACTACACCTTCGACTGGCGGCCCGAGCTCGCCCGGCTGACCATCGCCCGGCGCCAGGCCCGCGACGTGCCGGTGCTGGTCGACGTCGTCCACCTGCAGGGCATGACCACGGTCGTGCTGCAGTTCTCCGAGACGCCGCCGCGCTATGACATCGCCCGCCCGCAGCCCGGCACGATCGAGGTGCGGATGCTGGAGGACCGCCTGGCCGCTCCGGTCGCGCCGAAGGTGGTCCAGGATCCGTTCGTCCAGGAGGTCACGGTGACGCCGCAGGCGGTGCGGATCCAGCTCGCCGCAGGGGCGGTGGCCCAGAGCTATATCCTCGAAAACCCGTTCCGGCTGGTCTTCGACGTCCACCAGCCGTCCGAGGTCCCGGCGCAGGGCGCCCCGGCGGCGCCGGTCCGGCCGCGCGCCGCGGGCGTCCACATGATCGTCCTCGACCCCGGCCACGGCGGCACCGAGACCGGCGCCATCGGCCCGAGCGGCGTGTACGAGAAGGACCTCACGCTCACCGTCGCCCGCGAGCTCGAAGCCCGGCTGGAGTCGCGCCTCGGGGTCCAGGTCGCCCTCACCCGCAATGAGGACGTCACCCTGCCGCACGACAACCGCACGGCGCTCGCCAACCAGAACAAGGCGGACCTGTTCATCTCGATCCACCTCAACTCCTCGCTGGGGGCCGGGGCGCACGGCGCCGAGACCTATTTCCTGAGCCAGCAGGCGACCGACTCGCGCGCCGCCTCGTCGGCCGCCTCCGAGAACGCCGACGC
>DATAHG010000173.1:0-5604 GCA_036263295.1 Thermoanaerobaculia bacterium
AGGCGGTCTAGGGAGGAGAGGGACGGACATGGACCTGGCGACGCTCAGCACGATCGGCCCCGAGGTCGCCTACGACCTCGACCGGGTGCGGGCGGATTTCCCGATCCTCGCCCGCCAGGTCCACGGCCGCCCCCTGGTCTACCTCGACAACGCGGCCAGCACCCAGAAGCCGCGCCAGGTGACGGCGGCGATCTCCGGCTGCTACGGCGAGTACTACGCCAACGTCTCGCGGGGGGTCCACACCCTCTCCCAGCGCTCGACCGAGGAGCGCGAACGGGCTCGCGAGACCGTCCGCCGCTTCCTGGGGGCCCAGAGTCCCGAGGAGATCGTCTTCGTGCGCGGCGCCACCGAGGCGATCAACCTGGTGGCGCAGAGCTGGGGGCGCCGCAACGTCAGCCCCGGCGACGAGGTGCTGGTCACCGAGATGGAGCACCATTCGAACCTCGTCCCCTGGCAGCTCCTCTGCGCGGAGCGCGGGGCGACGCTGCGCTGGGTGCCGATCGACGACCGCGGCGACCTGCGGATGGACGAATTCGAACGCCTCCTGTCGGACCGCACCCGCCTGGTCGCCGTGGCCCACGTCTCGAACGCGCTCGGCACGATCAATCCGGTGGCCGAGATCGTCGAGAAGGCCCACCGGGCCGGCGCCGCCGTGCTGGTGGACGGGGCCCAGGCCGTGCCCCACCTGCCGGTGGACGTCCGCGCCCTGGGGTGCGACTTCTACGCCTTCTCGGGGCACAAGGTCTACGGGCCGAGCGGTATCGGCGCGCTCTACGGCCGCCGCGAGATCCTCGACGCCATGCCGCCCTGGCAGGGGGGCGGCGGCATGATCCAGACGGTATCGCTCGCCGGCTCCACCTGGGCCGAGCCGCCGCACCGCTTCGAGGCGGGCACCCCGAACATCGAGGGGGCGATCGGTCTCGCCGCCGCGCTGGACTACGTGAGCGCGATCGGCCTCGAGCGGATCGCCGCCTGGGAGTCCGCCCTGCTCGCCCTGGCCACCGAGCGCCTGACCGCGATCCCCGGCCTGCGGCTGGTCGGGACGGCCCGGCACAAGGCCGCCGTGCTCTCTTTCACGATGGACGGCGCCCACCCCCACGACGTCGGCACCATCCTCGACCGCGAGGGGATCGCCGTGCGCGCCGGCCACCACTGCGCCCAGCCGGTGATGGAGCGTTTCGGAGTGCCGGCCACCACCCGCGCCTCGTTCGGCCTCTACAACACCGCGGACGAGGTCGAGGCGCTCGCCGCCGCCCTCACCCGCGTGCAGGAGATCTTCGGGCGATGAGCGATACCGGCGGCGATCTGCGCGACCTCTACCAGGACGTGATCCTGGACCACAACCGCCGGCCGCGGAACTTCGGCGAGCTGCCCGGGGCGAACCGCCGGGCCGAGGGGCACAACCCCCTGTGCGGCGACCGCGTCGCCGTGTTCGTCGAGGTCGATGCCGCGGGAGACCGCATCCGCGACATCGCCTTCCAGGGCTCGGGCTGCGCCATCTCGACCGCCTCGGCGTCGCTGATGACCGAGGCGCTCAAGGGGAAGAGCCTGGCCGAGGCCCGCGAGCTGTTCCACCATTTCCATGCTCTCGTCACCCGTGGCGTGGAAGGGGATATCGCCAGCCTCGGCAAGCTGGCCGCCTTCGCGGGGGTGAGCGAGTTCCCGATGCGCGTCAAGTGCGCGACCCTGGCCTGGCACGCCCTGCAGTCGGCGCTGGACCGGCCGGAGAACCCTCCGGTTCCCACTGAATCTGAGACTGAATAGAAGAGACAAGAAGGAAGTCCGCCATGGCTGATCTGGCTGAAAACGTCGAAACCCTCCCGGAGGAGGCCCCGTCCCCGTCGGCCGAGGAGACCCCGCTCGATACGGGCCTCGACACCGGTGAGGTCGAGAACAACATCGTCGAGGCCTTGAAGTCGGTCTACGACCCCGAGATCCCGGTCAACATCTACGAGCTGGGGTTGATCTACGACGTCAACATCGAGGCGGACGGCAAGGTCGAGGTCAAGATGACCCTCACCTCCCCCGGCTGCCCGGTGGCCGGCTCGCTGCCCGGCGAGGTGCAGAGCAAGGTCGAGGGGGTGCCAGGCGTCGCCTCGGCCCATGTCGAGCTGGTCTGGGATCCGGTCTGGAACCCTTCCATGATGTCCGAGGCGGCCCGCCTCGAGCTCGGGATGTTCTAGACGCGTTATTCCAGTCTCGTGAAGGAGTGATAAAGTGCGCGGGCGGGCGTTCTCGACCTTGGAGAGCGCCCCCGCCGCCCATGACGTCACCCACACCCCACCCCCCCTACGACCCCGCCCACCTGGAAGAGGTCTTCCTCAAGGTCCGGCACAAGCTCAAGGCCATCCTCGCCTTCCATCGCATCCCCCCCGAGGATGCCGAGGACATCATCCAGGAGGCGATCGTGGTGACCATCCTGCGCTGGGACTCGATCGTCGATCTGGAGTCCTGGCTCTTCGGCGCCCTGCGCATCCGCTTTTCCCTCTACCGCCGGTCCAAACAGCTTCTCCGGCGCTACATGGAGACGGTCTCCCCCCAGGTGCTCGACGCCATCGTCGAGAGCGAGCTCCCGCCCCAGGAGCGCGACGACATGCTGCGCGAAATCCACCGCGCCTCCTTCCGGCTCGGTCACCAGCACCAGGCCATCCTGCGCCTGCGCTACCGCCTCGGCTACTCGGTGGCCGAGATCGCGGAGCGCCTGGGCTACCGCCCCTCCAGCGTCCGCAAGCTGGCCGCCCGGGCTATCACCCGCATTCGCCACCGGCTCGACCTCGCGCCGGCCGCGGACCCCAAGGATGCCAAGCCGGACAGAGTTGGATCGAAACCTGCATATCCTCCGGAGTGAGGGCCGGGTTCCCCAGGGCGCGCCCGGGAGCCTGCAACCTCGCTACGGGAAGGTGAAGTCCGGATGCCGCCCGGGCGAATCGATCGTCCGTCCCCCCTGCTCTCAGGGGGCGGAAGGAAAAAATCTCGTATGCGTATGAAGAACAATAATCTGGTTGCTGTCGAAGAGCTCGGTGAAGACGAGCCGGCCGGTCCGGGACGCGGCGCCGCCGAGGGGAGGCGTCTCCAGCGCCCCGGCGAGGACGGCCCCGCCCAGACCCAGAGCATGGAGGCGATGGGCCGGCTCGCCGGCGGCATCGCCCACGTCTTCAACAATCTGCTCACCGCCATGGCTTGCGAGACCGAGCTGGCTCTCGCCCGTCTGCCGTCGGACGATCCGGCACGCAAGCATCTGCGGGAGATCGAGCGGGTCGGCGAGCGGGGAGCCACCCTGGCCCGTCAGCTCCTGGCCTTCAGTGGCCGGCAGGTCCTGGCGCCCAAGCTGGTGCAGCTCAACGCCCTGCTGAGCGGCCTCGAAGGGAAGCTGCGCAACATCCTCGGCGGCTCGATCGAGCTCAAGCTGCTGCTCTCCCCCGATCTCGACCGCGTCCTGGTGGACGCCGAGCAGATCGAGCAGGTGGTGCTGAACCTCGCCTCCAACGCCCGCGACGCCATGCTCGAAGGGGTCGAAGGGCTCGAAGGGGAAAGAATGGAAGAGCGCGCCGGCGCGAGCAATCTCCTGGTCATCGAGACCCAGAACCAGGAGGTCCGCAACGGCAGCCTGAACCATCCGCTGCGCTCCTCCCCCGGCCGCTACGCGGTCCTCAAGGTCATCGACAACGGCCCCGGCATGCCGGAAGAGGTCCGCCGCCGGGTGTTCGAGCCGTTCTTCTCGACCAAGGGGGCGTCGCGCCAGGGCCTGGAGGTCCAGGGGCTGGGCCTGTCGATGACCTACGGCATCGTCGCCCAGAGCGGCGGCCAGATCGTCGCCGAGAGCGAGCCGGGACAGGGCTCGCAGTTCCTGGTCTATCTGCCGAGCGCCGAAGACTCGGCCTGGGGGGCCAACTCGCGCGAGGGGAGCATCTGGGAGACCCTCCTCCTGGTCGAGGACGAGGAGAACGTCCGCAAGCCGCTCGCCGAGCTTCTCAAGCTGCGCGGCTACAACGTGCTGGAGGCGGCGGACGGACCGCAGGCGCTCCAGATCAGCGAACGGCACCGCGGCCCCATCCACCTGATGGTCACCGACGTCCTCATGGGCAACATGAGCGGCGTCGAATTGGCCGAACGGCTCGCCTTCAAGCGGCCGGAGATGAAGGTGCTGTTCGCGACCGGCTACCCCGCCGGCCTCGCCGAGCAGCTCAGCGAGCACTCCGGCGGCTCGCTCTACGAAGACGCCCACCTCCTCAAGAAGCCCTTCAGCGGCAAGGACCTCGCCGCCAAGGTGCGCGAGGTCCTCGAGGAACGCGACTAGGGATGGCTCAGGAGGCGGGCGGCAGCTTCGCCTCCTCCAGCCCGGCCAGGTAGAGGGCGTTGAACAGCAGCTTGAACGTGCGGTTCGGCTGCGCCCGGTACTGGGGGCGGAATCCGATCAGGATCACCCGCCCCTTCCCCACCTTCATTTCGACCACCGCCGCCCGCTTCTCCAGGCGCTCCCCGCCGAGCAGGTAACCGCTCACCAGGATGTCGCGCGCGTCCGCCGGATAGGACGCCACCACCCGGCGGTCGATCCGCACGTCCGGCACCGTGGTCTGGAAGGCCGGCGAGTCGGCGAAGAAGGCCGCCTCGGTCGCCTGTAGCCCGTGGCTCAGCGGATGCTCCGGATCGAGATCGATGCGCAGCAGCGAGCCCGGGCAGTTGAACGACTCGGTCGGCACCTTGTCGAGGACGTTGCGCACCGGCAGCCCGAACAGGTTGATCACGTAGCGCGTCGAGGCGTCGAGGGCGACCAGGGTGCCGCCTTCCTGCACCCAGCGCTTGAGCTTGTCGCCGCCGTCCGGGCCGATGCCGCCGCCGAAGGGGGGCGGCAGCGGCTCCCAGGTGCGGCGCGCCTCCTCCGAGGCCGGCTCGCCGCGCTCCAGGATGTCGGACTCGATCGACGGCAGCAGGATCGTGTCGATCCGGCCGCGGTACGTGCCGTCCTTCATGGTCGGGTTGTTGAGGTTCTCGAACGCGAAGCCGTAGCGCTCCAGCACGAAGCGGGTCCACCCCTCGTCGATGCTGGCGACCCAGGGCTTGTAGAGGCCGACGCGGACCGGCTTGACCCGGAAGGCGGCGCCGGTCGGCGCCTCCGTCACCGCCTCGATCGGGATCCGCGCCTCGCGGGAGAGACGCGACAGGTCCTGCGGGTTCGACTCGCCGGCCGGCACGTAGAAGGTGCCGCGCTCGCCGTCCGGCCCGGGGTCCTTCAGCCAGTAGACCTTCTTGCCCGCGGCCAGCAGCCGGTTCAAGGCCGGGAAGGCCGAATCGGCGGCGTGCGAGAAGCGGTATCCCACCACGGCCGCCGAGGTCCCGCCGTTGGGGAGAACCACGTCGCCGCCCGGCCAGACCACCGACTGGACCGCCTCCAGCCGGCCGGCTGCTCCGTTCGCGCCGGATACCCCGGCGGCGGCGATCGGTACCTGGGCCTCGTTCACCTCCACCCCCATGGAGAGCGGCAACGACCAGGAGGTCACGTCATAGGGCGGCATGACCGGGCCGCCGACGTACGGGATCACCTCCGGGTAGCGCTGCGGCCGCAGCATGGTGAGGAGGAACTGGCGGTAGGGCTGCGCCGCCGGG
>DATAHG010000174.1:0-6542 GCA_036263295.1 Thermoanaerobaculia bacterium
TGGATAGCTGTCGAGCAGGGCGAGGAGAAGGTTGCCGGTGCCGCAGCCGAAGTCGGCCAGGTGCTCTCCCGGCCGGGGGTCGAGCAGCTCGGCCTGACGGGCGAGGAAACGTGGATATTCGGGGTGCTCGAGCAGGATGTCGTAGGCGATCTCATCGCCCGGAGCGCCGAACAGGTGATCTTTCCAGAAGCCACCGGCGTCGGCCAGCTCCTGCCGCTTGACGCGGGCCCATTCGGCCTCGCTCTGGCGGGCGTAGCGTCCGAGGTCGGGCTCGCGGGCGGGGCGGTCCGTCCCGAAAAGGTGCTTGGCGATCGATTCGCTCACCAGCTTGAACAGCTCGATCGCCTCGGCGCCGGTCTTGAGCACGTGTCCGGTGGCGCATTCGAATACTTCGCGCACGCCGCCGCCGGGCGCGTCGAGCAGGGCCCGCACGCGCGAACGTGTCACCCAGCAGTCGTAGGTCCCGAGAATCCAGACGACCGGCACGCGGATTTGCGACAGGTGTCGGCGGGCGTCGTCCAGGAAGGCCAGCCCGCCGGCCATGGCCTGGCCGTACAGGCTGTCGCCGCGGATCGGGCGGCCATGGATCAGGATGGTCTCCGGCCCCTCACCCTTTTGATACATCTCGAACAGATCGAGGCCGGCCAGGTAGTTGCGCAATACGTCCTGCGCGTCGGGGCAGCCGAAGGGGGCGATCCAGAGATCGACTGGCGCGCCTTTGGAAGCGGCGGAGCTCAGCGAATTGAGCACGACCTGGCGGGCCGGGATGGCGGAGAGCGAGACGCTGACCAGGGTCCGGCGCGCCGGCCGGAAGCGGCGCTCCAGGTATTGCAGGGAGGCTTCGGTGTCGGCCCCGAGGTGATCGAAAGTCCAGTGATAGTAAGGGCGCTCCTCGGCCACGAGCCGTGGGTCCATGGTGCTCTCGCCGACGATGTGGCTGGCGTCGAAGCGCAGGACGACGGCCTTGCGGCCGTCGCGTTCCAGATCGTCCAGGATCGTGCGGGCGAGAAGACCGAAGACCTCTTTTCGTTTGAGAATGGCCGGGGCCACGACGACGGCGACGTCCGGCCGGATCGACGGATCGGAGGTATCGAAATTGGCGTCGACGATGGCGGTGACCGTGGAGCCCAGACGGTTGCGGTAGCGCACCACCTCCACCTCGCCGCTCCGGTGGGTCCCGTTGCGGCGCACGAGGTTCGCCACCTTGCCGCCGAGCAGCGACACGGTGCGCGAGAGGCGAGTGCCGAAACCGTTGCGAAAGCGCGCCCGCTGAAGGTTCTGGAAGGCGTCGCGGTCGAGCTCGCCGCTTTCGAAATCGTCAAAGCGGAGCCCCGCCCGGAGCTCTCCCGGCGCCGCCGAATCGAGCGGCGAGACGTAGCGCACGGTGGCCCCGTTCAGGCGGCGGCGCTCGCCGTCCACCAGCAGGTTGAAGCCGGGCAGGCGCAGGCCGGGCACCCAGGCGGCGCCGCTCGCCAGCCGCACGGAGGCGCCCCCCTCGCCGAGATCGATCACGGGCAGGCGAAGCATTCCGCCCGTCGCGCCGGGGACGGCCAGCTCGCACCAGGCCCCCTGGCGCGGGGCGCGGCGCTCGGTCCGCCGCTCGTTCAGATAAATCCTTTCTGGAGCGAGGAGGACCGGCCGGTCGCCGCCCGCGATCACCAGGCCTTCCCAGGCATAATGCAGCGGAGGATCGGCCAGGGCGAGATAGATCACTTTTCCGGCCGACGCGGCGGGGAGCCGCAGGCCGTCGAGACGGATCACCTCGTGTCCGTCGTCCTCCCTCTCGGAGCGGCCAAACGCCAGCGCCCGGCAGGGGAGCGGCCGGAAACCGCGGCCGGGCAGGATGGCGGTGAGCGGCAGCCCCCGCGCCACGGCGCCGGAGAGGACCGCTTCGATCTCCGCCGGCTCGCCCAGGGGGAGGAGGTTGCCCGGGATCAGGTCGCCGAGGGCGCGCTGAACGCGCACGATCGCCTCGTCCATCTCATAAAAACCCGCGTGGCTGCGCAGGCGGGAGCGGTCGCGCGCCGAAACCTCTTCGAAACGGACGCCGAGGCCGGACGGGGTCGAACGCACCACGCGGGCGGCGAGCGCGATCGGCCGCTCGTCGGTGGGGATCTCCAACGACAGTCGCAGGCGGGTGCCCGGCAGAACGGCGCAGGGCGTGCGCAGGAAGGCGCCGTCGGCGGACAGATCGGTCGCCACCACGCTCTCGCCGAGCGCCGGCCCTTCGATCACGCGGACGGCGGCCAGGGTGCGGCGGCGCGGGGACCGCCGCTCTTCATTCGCGCGGGCCGCCTCGCGGCGCGGGATTTCTGGATGGATCGGGATCGGCCTGGTCGCGGGCTCCTGGATCAGCTCCCTCGGTTGCATTCCTTTTCCCTCAAATCATCACATTTCAGTCAATTTAAGATGAATCAAGCGGCGCCGAGCCGGACCGACCACGGCGGGGGCTGAAGAGCGTCGAGCCCCGCCAGCGAGCGCCGGATCTGCCCGAAGTCCTGGTGGCAGCTCAGGAAGCAGTCCACCAGAGCGGGGTCGAAATGCGTGGCGCGGGCGGCGCTGATCCGCCGCACCGCCTCGTCGTGCGGCAGCGGCGGCTTGTAGGGGCGCAGGCTGGTGATCGCGTCGTAAGCGTCGGCGATGGCGACGATGCGGGCGGCGAGGGGGATCTCGGTTTCCCTGAGCTGATGGGGGTAGCCGGTGCCGTCCCAGCGCTCGTGGTGGCTGTAGGCGATCTCCATCCCCATGCTGAGGAAGGTCCGGCCGTGGAACGCCTCGACCACCTTGCGCAGGGTGTCGCCGCCGATCCGCGGGTGGGTCCGCATGATGGCTTTCTCCTCCGGATCGAGGGGGCCGGCCTTGAGCAGCACGGCGTCCGGGATCCCCACTTTGCCGATGTCGTGCAGCGGGCTCGACCGGAACAGGTGGTCCACGAAGTCGTCCGGCACAGTCTCCGGGCCGGTCTTCGCGACCAGCTCTTCGGCCAGGCGGCGGCTGTAGGCGGCCATGCGCTCCAGGTGCTGGCCGGTGGCGTGGTCCCGGCATTCGGCCAGCTTGGCGAGGGTGAGGAGGGCGATGTCGCGGGTGCGGCGGATCTCGGCGGTCTGCTCGCGCACCATGCGCTCGAGATTGTCGCGGTATTCCTGGTTCTGGCGGATCAGCCGCGCGCGCTCCAGGGCCCGCTCGACGGTGTTGAGCAGGTCCTCCATCTCAAATGGTTTGACGATGTAGTCGTAGGCCCCTTCCCGCAGGCATTCGCGGAGGGTGTCCATGTGCTGGACGCCGGAGACCATCACGACCTGGATATTGGGGTCCAGAGCCTTGAGCCGCTTGAGCAGCTCGATACCGGACATGCCCGGCATCTCGATGTCCGAGAGAACCAGGGCGGGATGGGGGGAAGCGGAAGCCAACGCTAGCGCCTCGGCGGCGTTGGCCGCCGCGAGGCAGTCGCGGGTCAGGCACGACAGATAGGCCAGCAAGAGCCCGCGGACGGCGGGCTCATCATCGACGACGAG
Organism: Thermoanaerobaculia bacterium; assembly: GCA_036263295.1. GTDB lineage: Bacteria > Acidobacteriota > Thermoanaerobaculia > Multivoradales > UBA5704 > DATAHG01. The sequence goes on from DATAHG010000174.1 coordinate 3,516, forward strand.
AACACGTTCGGTCATGACTCCTCAGCGGTACGCCATCCCGAGCAGCGGCGGGACGGCCGTACGAGTCAGGCGCCCGGTTCATCCGGACTCCCGTCTCCGCAGAGGGCCTTCGCGTTGGGACTGGCTGGAATGGTGCCCAGCCCCGATCTTCCCTGAAGACTACAGGTAACAACCAAAATGTAAGACGACAACAACAGGAAGATTGTACCCCGGCCGGGGCGGTTCTCCAACAAAACCGCCCCGGAATCGGAGATTTTCTCGTTGCGGACGTGAGATCTAGACTCGCGGGGCACCGTCAGCGGCGCAGCAGCTTGAAGGCGATGTCCCGGCCCTGCCCACCCGGGTAGGCCAGCCAGATCCACAGCATCGCCAGGGATTCCAAAAGGCCGGCGTTCGACAGCGGTCCGGCGTCGACCGGGTCGAACCCGAGGTCCTGCGCGAGCCGGTGGGCGACGGCCTTGGCCTCCTTGTCGTTCCCGCAATAGAACATCGAGGAGCCCTGGCCGCCGTAATCCGGATCGGCCATGTTGTTGAACCCGGTCGTATTGAAAACCTTGACGACGCGGGCTCCCGGCGCCCAGGCCGCGACCTGCTGTCCGGCCGAGCCGGCCGCGGGGACCTCGACTCCCGCGAGGCCGGGCTTCAACGGGTTGGTACAGTCGAAGACGATCTTGCCGTCGAGGTCTCCGGCCTGACGCAGGGCGTCCTCCGTGGCCTCCCAGGGGGTCGCGAGCACCAGCACCTCGCCGAACCCGCCCGCCTCGGCCACGCTGCCGGCAGAGGCCGCCTTGCCGGCGTCCGCCAGGACCTTCTGGACCTTGGGATCGGCCGGGTCCCGCACCCCGAACAGCACCTCGTGCCCCTTCTTCGCCCAACCCTGTCCCAGTGTCCCGCCGACGCTGCCGGCGCCGATGACTCCGATGCGCATTCAGCTCTCCTCTTCTGCCGGCGTGAACAGCGCCCCCCAGGGGGTGAACGCGCCCACCGGCATGAATTCGAATTCGATCAGTCCAGCCTGCACCAGCGGCAGGTCCGCGAACAGGCGCCGGGCCTCGTCGACATCGGCGCACTCCAGCACCACGACGGCTCCGGGCTTGTCGGTCCGCAGGTAATTCTCGCGGATGATCCCCTTTTCATAAAGGTCCCAGGCGTGACGGGCCTCTTGCTTGAGATGCGGCCGAATCTGCTCCAGCGTGACGCCCGGCATGACGCGATCGTAAGCGATGATCTTCACTTCACGCTCCCTCTCCCAGGGCCTCGACCAGCTTGCGGCCGATCTCGGCGCCCGAGAAGTTCTGTTGTCCGGTGATCAGGCGCCCGCCGCCGCTCACCACCACGTAAGACTTGAACGGCGCCCCGTGGTGATAGCTGGCTCCGCGCCGGGGCAGCTCGTCTTCGAGATAGAAAGGCAGGTATTCCTGGCCGATCTGCGACTGCGCCATGCTCTCTTCCTGGTTGCTGAAGGCGGTGACGTCGTGCCCCTGGATGAGCGGCGTGCCGTCGGGCAGGCGGGCCTCCAGCAGGGCCGCGCCGCCATGGCAGACGGTGCTCACGATCTTGCCGTCGTTCCAGAGCTTTTCGATCGTTCCCGCCACCTCGGGAGCCTTGGGATAATCGAAAATGGCGCCGTTGCCGCCCGAGAACAGCACGGCCTCGTACTGGGAGGCGTCGACCGCGGAAAGCTTCAAGGTGTTCTCCAACTTGGCGTTGTGGGCGGAGTGGAGAAAGCCGACGGTCACCAGGTCGTTTTGATTGATACCCTGCGGATTGGCCGGATCGCTCCAGGGATCGACCGGCGGCTTGCCGCCCTGGAGGCTGGCGATATCCACCTCGAAGCCGGCCTGGATCAGCTCGAAATAGGGATGGGTCAGCTCGGAGAGCCAGAGGCCGGTTGGATATCCGGTCGGCCCCAGGATGCCGTGGCTGGTGGTGACGATCAGGACTTTGCGCATGTCCGTTTCCTTTCGTAGGGGGCGGACGAAGCGGGCGAGAGCCCCTCTCCCACCCAGCCGCTGGCCCTCGTCCGCTGGAAGAGTTATAGTCCTGACCGGCTGGACTCTCCATGCCAGAAAAGCCGGAAGATATTGCCGATCGTCCAGCCAGAGGGAGCAGGAGGAGAGCGATGGCGGTTTTGGCCGAGATCGACGGGCCGGACGTCCTGACCGACGTGATGGCTTCTCTGCGCCTGCGCGGACGCCTGTTCTGCCGCTCGGAGCTGTCGGCGCCCTGGTCCCTGGCGCTGCCGGCGAGCGAGTTGGCGCATTTCCACGCCATCGAGCGGGGTGGCGGGTGGGTCCGGCTGGACGGCGAGGAGCGCTCGCATCCGCTGGCGGCCGGCGATCTGATCGTGCTGCCGCACGGCCGGGGCTACACCCTGAGCGACGGCCCCAAGGCGGCGGCCGTCCCGCTGGCCTCGCTGGTCCAGGAGCCGGGCTCGGGGGTCTGCGCGGTCCTGCGCCACGGCGGAGATGGGCCGGTGACCTCGATGATCTGCGGCTCCTTCCACTTCGAGGGCCGGGAGGGGCACCCGCTGCTGTCCCTCCTGCCGCCGCTGATCCATATCCCGGGGGACCAGGGGCGGTCGGCGGAGTGGCTCGACCTGACCTTGCGCTTTCTGGCCCAGGAGGCGCGCCACCCCCGGCCGGGCTCGGAGACCCTGATCACCCGCCTGACCGACATCCTGTTCGTCCAGGTGGTGCGATCCTGGATCGAAGGGCAGCCCGAAGGAGGCGGCGGATGGCTGGGCGCCTTGCGGGACCGCCAGATGGGGGCGGCGCTCGGGATGATCCATCGCGAGCCACAGCGCACCTGGAGCGTGGCCTCGCTGGCCTCCGCGGTCGGAATGTCGCGCTCCGCCTTCGCCGCCCGCTTTACCACCCTGGTCGGCGAGGCGCCCCTCGCCTACCTGACCCGCTGGCGCATGCACCTCGCCGCCGATCTCCTGCGCGGCAAGGGGCTGACGCTCTCGGAGGTGGCCGGGCGGGTGGGCTACGAATCGGAGGCTGCCTTCAGCAAGGCCTTCAAACG